>JBFIEB010000173.1:0-6239 GCA_041603555.1 Vicingaceae bacterium | reverse complement strand
CAGGTAACATCACCTTTTATTTCTGTCCCTTTTCTAATTATATTAATTGCCGGGCTTTCTACTTCGTTATTTCTTGCCATTTGAGATGAATTTTTTAAACAATTACCTTTATAATCTATACAAAGGTAATGAAATATCCTTTAAAGCTCAATTTCGAAATTTTTCTTAAAAAAGCTAGTGTATCCTTTTAGGTCTTTGTTTTTATAAAATAATGCAAAATTATCTTGGGAAATTAGAAGACATTCATACTCCTTTAAGTTGAGATCTTTTAGGTTGTCGTTATTTAATTTAAAAGATTTAAAATAGTCAATGGCGTCATCATATCCTTTTAATTGTTTAACAATGATAATTTGATTTGAAGGATCTAAAACGATGTTGCTCACTTTATAAGTTTTACTACTATAATATTTTGAATTAAAATTTGAGATGTCAACTTTATATTTGTTTGCTTTCTTGTCAGAGCTAGGTAATACCAGCACAAAACTAAAATCAGAATCAAAAACATGGTTATATGGAATTACATTTGAAGTAGGTGAAGTATCAATTTTAATTCCAGTTTTAATCAATACCAAAATTCTTTTTGCTTCAACACTTACAGGTGATGCTGGGTGTTTAGTGATGACACTCTGTAGAGCAACTTTAAAAGTATCAAGTGTGTTAATATGTCCAATTGCCATAGCCGCTAAAAAATCAAACTGATCTTGAATGTGGTTATCGGCAAAAATGGTCTTTGCCTTATCGCAACGAATCAATACTTTTTCATAAAGCTCATCTGTATATAAATCATATACAATACTATAATAGTTATTTACACGTTTTCTGTTTTCTCTAGTTACTTTATTATAAGAAGGATCTTGAATTATACGAGCATATTCACTTTCAGGGTAATTATCTAAAATCAGATTTTTATACTTCTCTTTCATAACATCATTATCTATAAGTAAACTAATCCTATAAAGGTTATACCACGATGGTAGCTTGTACTCACAAGTATCATATCTTGTAATCAAATCTTCGAAGGAAATGATAGAGTTTTTGTAATCTTGAAAATCTTCACGATAAATATTACCTAAGGAATATAAAGCTTCAATTATTTTGTTATGAGAGATGTTCATTTTCTTTTCGGTTAAAGGAATGTATTTTAGATAGTATTCAGGAGTTGTTTTTTTATTGATTTTAGTATTTGTGGAATCAGATTTTGTAGAATCAGACTCATCTTCAAGCTCATCTTCAAATGAAGCAATGGTCTCTTTATTGCTTCTTCTCCAATTATCCTCAAGTTTTCTTTCACCCCAAATTTTTCTAAAATCAGTAAACCCAAAACCTAAGGTTGTGCTATTATAGAAATACCATTTACCAGAGTTTGGAAGGTTTGATGCAGTAGAATTGTTATTGAAGTTACTGAATTCATTATTATTTTCTAATGCTGCCTTTTTTTCTTCTTCTTCTTTAACAGCTTTCTTTACAAGGTCGTCAACTACTTTATTTCTATAATTTTCATCATTTGCCAATCGCTGTAAACTATCTTGTAGTTGAACTATTAATATATTTTCCACAAGACGAGTTAAGGCTTTACTCCTTACATAAATTTTTTCGTACTCGGAATAATCTTCAGGTAAAACAGTTAAACAACTATCATAATAGGCCTGAGACTCAACATATAAAGGTTTATTATAAAACAATTCTCCGAGCCTTAAGTAAGATAATGCTTTTTGTTTGTTATTAGAAACACTTAAAGCAGCAGATTTTTGAAGATGACTAATACCTAATGGTTCATCACCTTCTTTAAAAGCAATATCAGCAAGCGCATAATAAATTTGGTCTAAGAACTCAGCATTTTTACCGTCTTTTACCATTTTAGAAAGCATTTTTTTAATGTCACTTTTTTCTTCTGATTCGGGGTCAAATGATAATGCTCGACTAATTTTAGCATTAAACATCATATCATACTTTGGCTTTAGTTTAATTACTTTAGAAAATAAACCTGAAGCCTGACCAAACTCTTTCTTTTTAAGCCATAATTGAGCTAGAGCATAAGTATATCTTCTTCTTTTCTCCTTGTTTTTAGTAGTTTCTAATGATTTGGTCAATTTTACAATCGCCTCATCATAATTTCGTTTTCTAATATAGAAATCGGCATACAATGCATTAAATTCACTGCTATATTGTTTGGGTACGCCTTTCTCTTCCATTCTGGATAAATAGGACTCAGCTTTATTCATATTTTTGAGCTCCATATAGGTTCTTGCCAGCCAAATTAACGCTTCATATTTTACATCTTTTGTCTTAAAAGCTTTTGCAACATATTCAAAAACTTCCTCGCCAACAAAATATTCCTGTTTGTAAAAACGGGCTCTCCCCATTAGCATATAGCTATCATCAATCCAGCGATTATGCTCTTCTTTTTTAAGGTAGATGGAATGCCTATCGATTACAGTAGAAGTTTTTTCAATTATCTTATCCATGTCAGGGTACATGGCTTTTGATTGCGCTTCATCTGGATAAATAAATAGAGGAATTATTTCAGAAAAGTCATCTTTATACCCGTCATAAATACGCTGAACATTTGCCTTTTCTATTTCTTTAGCATTAAAATAACCATTGTAACGCGCAGTTGTATTATGGTAAGCCCTTCTAGTAAAGCTATTTTTTTTTCTAGAACAACCTAAAAGCCCAACAATAATCACAATTAATGCAATTACTACAATATTTATATTCTTATTCAAATCTTAGTAAAGTGTTTAATAAACTGCTTTAAGGGTACTTTATTATACGCAATCTGCTAAAATACTTATTATCTACTTTAAGATTAAATTTTGATTGGAATTATTACACGCTGTTAATCTTTCTTTACATTAATTTGTGTTTAGGTATATTTGTGAGAATAATTATGGTAGATTTTAAAGACAAACCGAAGAAATTTCAGCGATTAAAGAATAAGTATCGCTTAGTGATTTTAAATGACGATACATTTGAAGAAAAAGTTTCGATAAGACTTTCTCAATTAAATGTATTTGTTGTTATTGGTGTCAGTTCTTTAGTACTTATTTTGCTGGTCATTTTGTTAATAGCTTTTACTCCGCTAAGAGAATTTATTCCCGGTTATGCCAACGTAAGTGTAAGAAAACAAGGAGTTGAAAATTTCTTAAAAAGTGATTCAATTGAAGTGGCTTTGGCTGAAAACAGTTTATACATAGATAACATTAAGCATATTATTCAAGGAGAACCAATTGAATTTGACGATAAAACTTTTATTGATTCAACCGTTAATTATAAAGACATCACCAATAAACCTATTGAAGAGGATTCAGTTTTACGTAACATGATAGAAACAGAAGAAAAGTACCATTTATTTAATAAAGCTGGAAGTAGCCCAGGAAACATCAGTAGCTTTATTTTTTTACAACCTTTGAAAGGAACAGTAACCAATCGATTTAATATTAAAAAACAGCATTTTGGTATTGATGTGGTTGCTCCAAAAAATGAGGCCATTAAGGCAACATTAGATGGTACGGTAATTTTTGCTGAATGGACGGTTGAAACAGGATATGTAATTCAACTACAACATGCAGACAACATTGTTTCTATCTACAAACACAATTCAGTTTTACACAAAAAAGTGGGAGAGTATGTTAAGGCAGGAGAAGTTGTTGCTGTTATAGGTAACTCTGGAGAGTTGACTACAGGACCTCATTTACACTTTGAGTTGTGGTACAATGGAATACCTATTAATCCTGAGGATTATATGATGTTTTGACTAACTTAATTAAGTCTCTATAAATCCTTTAACTGACTCCCATCATTGGTAAATGCTGGAATACCTGTTACATCCATTCCAGTAATCAGTAAATGAATATCATGTGTTCCTTCATAAGTAATTACTGACTCTAAATTAGCCATGTGTCTCATAATTGGATACTCTCCAGTAATTCCCATCCCTCCGTGCATTTGTCTTGCCTCTCTTGCAATTTTTAATGCCATATCAACATTGTTACGCTTAGCCATAGATATTTGTGCTGAGGTAGCTCTTCCTTCATTACGTAAAACACCTAAACGCCAAGTTAAAAATTGTGCTTTGGTAATTTCAGTAATCATTTCTGCTAACTTCTTTTGCGTTAATTGAAACGAGGCAATGGGCACTCCAAATTGTATTCTCTCTTTGGTGTACCTTAAAGCAGAATCATAACAATCCATTGCTGCACCAATTGCTCCCCAAGCTATTCCATAACGGGCAGAATCCAAGCATCCAAGAGGTGCTCCCAATCCAGATTTGTTAGGCAATAAATTTTCTTTAGGAACTTTTACATTATCAAAAACAAGTTCACCGGTTATGGATGCTCTTAATGACCATTTGTCGTGAGTTACCGGAGCAGTAAACCCTTCCATTCCTTTTTCTACCAATAATCCATGAATTCTTCCTTCTTCATTTTTTGCCCAAACTACTGCCACATCTGCAATAGGTGAGTTTGTAATCCACATCTTAGCACCATTTAATAAATAATGGTCACCCATATCTTTAAAATTGGTAATCATTCCACCTGGGTTAGAACCGTGGTCTGGTTCCGTTAATCCAAAGCAACCTATAAATTCTCCGGTTGCTAATTTTGGTAAATATTTTTGTTTTTGTTCTTCATTCCCATATTTCCATATTGGGTACATTACTAAAGAACTTTGAACAGAAGAAACAGATCTTATTCCAGAATCACACCTTTCTAGTTCTTGCATAATTAAGCCGTAAGCTATTTGATCTAATCCTGCTCCACCGTATTCTTGAGGAATGTAAGGACCAAAACCACCAATCTCGGCTAATCCAGGTATAATTTGAGATGGAAATTCAGATTTTTGAGCATACTCTTCTATTATTGGAGAAACTTCTGCTTTTATCCATGTTCTTACCGTATCTCTAATCAATTTATGTTCTTCGGTTAAAAGCTCATCTAATTGATAATAATCTGGAGCTTGAAATCTATCGTCTGCCATTTTAATTAGTTAGTTAATAAAGTACAAAAGTATATATTATTGGCTAAGTTTAAAATAATTAAATAATCATTTAAATTATGTTTAATTTCTAACATTTCGATATCTAAAATTCCTATTAAAAAATATTAATTATTTAATAAGTACCAAGCTATAAAAGGTTAAATTAAAATTAAGGTTTAACTAGCAATCCTATAGTTGTTTTAATTTCACTCATTTTTATGAGTAATAATAAGTAGTTTTGAAATGATTTAAATCATATTCACATGAAAAAAAATATTCTTACGGTATTTGGCTTAACAAGCTTTTTTGTTATTTCAATCTTTGCTCTAACTGTCGTTTCACCTTCTTCATCAACTTCGGCTTATGCTAATGCTAGTGGTTCTCCAGGATCTAGAACCGGTTCTCCAGGTGATTTATCAAGCTGTAATGCTTGTCATGCTGGAATATTAAACCCAGGATCTGCCATAGCTACCATTACATCTGCTAGTTTGTTGAGCGGCTACACGCCTGGACAAACTTATACAATAAGTGCAGGAATTACTGGTACTACATCTAATAAAATAGGCTTCGAAGCTACAGTTGAAAGAGATCTTAATAATGCCAAAACAGGGTCTTTAATTATTACTGATGCAGTAAGAACTAAAACAACAAACTTTGGAAATGCGGTTACACACAATTCAACTGCGGGAACTACTGCAACCGCTGGCGCTAATGCTTGGACATTTGATTGGACAGCTCCTGTCGCTGGAACTGGTGCGGTTACTATCTATGGCTCTTTTAATGCCACAAATGGTAATGGAAGTACGTCAGGGGATCAAGTTTACACTGCCTCTTTTAATGTTATAGAAGGAGGTGTAGGTATAGATGAAATAAATTCAATTGCGGATATTAAACTATACCCCAATCCTGCTAAATCATACCTTCATATTTCTTCAAACGATAGGGTAGAGAATATGAAAATATATAATTTAAAAGGACAACAGGTGTTGGATGTAAATGAACCTCAAATGCTAATAAATATTGAGCATTTACCTGCCGGGATGTATTTTGTGGAGTTATCTAATACTAATCAAGCAATAGTAAAAAGGTTAATGATTCAATAATTTTTAATTTGCTCTGGATTTATATAGAGTTATGATTTTATTGATTATGTCTGACTTTAAACTAAACCAACTTTTATATGAAGAAATTTTTACTGATTATTCCGATTTTTATTTCAAGCTATTTATTGGCTCAAACTAAGGTTGTTGTTGCTGTTG
>JBFIEB010000172.1:0-6281 GCA_041603555.1 Vicingaceae bacterium | reverse complement strand
GCTGGAAATACTGGTGGTAATGGAGCATTAGGAGTTGGTGGAGATGGTGCAACAGACCCATGTAATAATAATTCACCTGGCGGTGGTGGCGGAGGTGGCTACTACGGTGGTGGTGGTGGTGGAAGTGATTGCTTTGCTTCAGCTCCTTATGGAGGCGGAGGCGGAGGCGGAGGCTCAAGCTTTGTGCCGCTCGCTGGAGCATGTATAGCGAATACTAATGCTGGTGCTGGCTCAGTTACTATAACTTATTCTGGTGGCTCACCTGCAGTATCAGCAACTAATACCGGTCCTTATTGTGTTGGAGCAACGATACAATTAAATACTACTGCTCTTGGTACTTATGTTTGGACAGGTCCTTTAGCGTTTAATTCAATTTTACAAAACCCAACGATACCTTTATCTACATTACCAATGGGTGGTGTATATACCGTTACCGTTACCTCTCCTTTAGGATGTGTTTCTACTGATACAACAACAGTAACTTTTTTCCCAACACCAACGATGGCAACACTGCCAGCAAATAATACCTATTGCCCTGGAGACGCAGTTCCTGTGAGTGCTTTTACCAGCAATCCTGCTGGTGGAACATATACTTGGACGAACTCAAATCCTGCAATTGGTTTAGCAGCTGCCGGAGCAGGAAATACACCTGTTTTTAATGCAACAAATGCTACTGGAGCTCCTATATCAGGAACTATTACAGTTACCCCAACTGTTAATGGTTGCATAGGAACTCCTTCTACTTATACCATAACGGTAAGCCCAACACCGGTGGTAACAACTGTTCCACCTAATACAGCATACTGTGTTGGTGACCCTGTTCCAGCAAGTGCATTTGCATCAGCTCCTGCTGGTGGTACGTTTACTTGGACGAATAGTGATCCTAATATTGGATTAGCAGCAGCTGGTGCCGGGAATGTTCCAGCGTTTAATTCTACCAATGCCACTGGAAGTGCAATTGTTGCTACTATAACAGTTACACCAACTGTTAACGGATGTGTAGGTTTACCACTTACGTATACCATTACAGTTAATGTAATTTATAACGCAACGATTACGCCTGTTGGTCCTTATTGTGAAAGTGACCCACAAATTACGTTAACAGCGGTTGACCCAGGTGGTGTTTGGAGTGGAAATGGAATTACAAATCCAGCTACTGGAGATTTTGACCCAAATACTGCTGGCCCAGGTTTACATACCATTACTTATGGAATTACTGGAGCTTGTGGTGATACACAAACAGTTGATATACTTATTTTACAAGATGCTAATGCTACCATTACTCCGGCTGGTCCTTACTGTGTTTCTGCCGCACCTGTTACGTTAACAGCGGTTGATCCAGGAGGAGTTTGGAGCGGAAATGGAATTACTAACCCAGCAACTGGAACTTTTGATCCTACTGTAGCTGGAGCTGGAACACATACGATTACTTATACCATAGCTGGTCAATGTGGTGATGTTCAAACAACTACTATTGTTGTTGACCCTGCAGATGACGCAACCATTACTCCTGCTGGACCATTCTGTGTATCAAGCGCTCCTGTCATTTTAACTGCTGCTACAATTGGTGGAACTTGGACCGGAAATGGAATTACTAATCCAGTTGCAGGTTCTTTTGATCCTTCTACTGCTGGTGTAGGTACTCATACGATAACGTATACAACTAGTGGTGCTTGTAGTAATACTGACACAGAAGATATTATTGTAAATCCATTACCTGTGGTAACATTTACAGCGGATACTTTTAGCTTATGTCTCTCACCTTCTCAACCCTTTGAGTTTTATAACACAACTGATACAACAGGTGGAATGGTAGGAACTACATTATGGAATTTTGGTGATGGTTCAACTGGAAGTGGAGATACTGTTTCTCATTCTTATTCTAATCCTGGAATATATGACATTACATTAACTGTAACATCAACAGCTGCAGCTGGAGGATGTACGAGTTCTTTAACTTCAGCTAATTATGTGCAGGTATTTCCAAATCCTATTGCATATTTCCATACTGATAATAATCCAGCAACTATGTTTGACCCAACGATTAGTTTCCTTGACCAATCGCAGCAAAACATTGTATCATGGTTATGGAATATAGGTGGTTTAACAACGAGTACTTTAGCAAATCCTGTTTATACTTTCCCTGAAGATACCGGTAATTATTTGGTGACATTGTTTGTTACCGATGCAAATGGATGTGTAGATTCAACTTCTGCCTATGCTATTGTAAGAGGTGAGTTTGGAGTTTATATTCCTAATTCATTTACGCCAGACTTTGATAATCTTAATGATGGATTTTCACCTGTTGGATTTGGTGTTACCGATGTAGATTATAGTTTCTTTATCTTTGATAGATGGGGAGAGCAGGTATTTGGAACACACAAAACATTTGAACCATGGAACGGCACCTATAAAGGAAAATTAGTTCCTAATGGCGTTTATGCTTGGAAGTTATATTTTACTGATATCAATGGCTTAACTCATGAAAAAATTGGTCATGTAACGATACTTAGATAATGTAGACTAATAAAAAATTAACAAAAGGCTTCAATGAAAATTGAGGCCTTTTTTGTTTTAGGTAGTAAATAATTTAATACAGGCGATGATCAATACAAACGCCAACATATAACGTAAAAATTTATTGTTAAACTTCTTGCTTCCTAAATATGCTCCGGCAATTCCACCAATTAACGCAATACCAACTAAGATAAACGATTGTACATCTATTACTACACCACTACTTAATTGACCAACCAATCCTGAAGCAGAATTAACCCAAATAAATAACGCAGAAACTGCAGCAGCCTCTTTCATTTTACCCCAATGCAGTAACAAAATTATAGGGGTTAATATAATACCCCCACCAATTCCAATTAAACCAGAAAAGAACCCAATAGCTGCACCTATAAGAATTCCTAACCAAAGTTTAACTTCTTTTGTTTCTGTGTTCTCTTTTCCAAAAACATTAAGCATTTTAAGAATGGCAAAAATTAATAGCACGCCTAAAATCTTTTTATAAATGGAAGCATCAATTTCTATCATACCACCTAAAAAAGCTAGTGGTATAGATGCAATGGCAAAAGATAAAAATAGCTTTTTGTTAAAATGACCAGACTTCCAATAGTAAAAGAAGGAGATAGCTGCAACAAATAAATTTAATAAAAGAGCTGTAGGTTTCATTGTTTCAGGAGCGAAACTAAATAATGCCATTAAGGCTAAATAACCACTTGCTCCACCATGCCCCACAGAAGAATATAAGAATGCAACGACAGGTAAGAGTACGAGAAAAAAAATAATATTTTCAACTTCAAAAAGATTCATAAATAGTGATTAGACCCGAACTCCTATTACACCCATTCGGCCATTGCTCAGGGTAAACTTTGCATTATATTCTAACGCCTATAATGCAAACATCATCAATTTGGTCTAGATTTCCTTTCCAATTTTCAAAAAATTCATCAATGATGGCTTTTTGTTCTTCCATAGATTTATCTTTGGCATGTAAAATCAACTCCTTAAATGCTTTAGATTTAAATTTCTTTCCCTTCTCTCCACCAAATTGATCTGCATACCCATCCGAAAAAATATAAATAGCATCTCCTTTGTTTAATGACAACTTATGATTTTCAAATAACTTCTCACTCCAGGCTTTTCCTACAGGTTGTTTTGTTCCTTTTATTTCTTCAATTTCAGTCGAATTATTTCTAATTATCCATAAGGGATTATTAGCTCCGGAATATTCTAGACAATTGGTTTTAAGGTCTAGCGAGCATAAGGCAATATCCATTCCATCATGAACTTCTTCAAGACTCTTTTTAAATTCAGAAATCACAATTTCCCTTGATTTATCTAGTATTTTAGAAGGCTTTAATATACCATGTTCCCTAACTGACCTATTAAGCGCATTATTGCAAACAACACTTACCATAGCCCCAGGAACACCATGTCCAGTACAATCTGCTGCCGCAAATAAAACTTTCCCATCCCTTTGTTCCATCCAATAAAAATCACCAGCAACTATATCTTTTGGTTTGTAAATGATAAATGAATCTTGTAAATATTCTTTAACCACTTCATCAGAAGGTAAAATAGCAGATTGAATTCTTTTGGCATAAGTGATAGAATCCAAAATTTCTTCATTTTTTTCTTCTAGTTCGATATGAGCTTGTTCTATCGTATTTTTTTGTTTACGTGTGATTTTTAATCGATTGAACACAAATAATAAAAAAATAATCACTAGAATTAGACCAAATACAATTGCATAAATTAAGATTTGTTGTTTTTCTTTTTCTTCTTTTTCAATGGCAATTAATTTGTCATGTTTAGAATCATCTATTAATTTTTGTTTTTCGTATTCATATTTAGCTTGCTCTTTTAAAGTGGCTTTTTTTGTGTCTTCATTATTTATACTATCACTCATAGTAATGAACAATTTTAACATTTCCAATGCTTCGGATTTATTATTTTCTTTTTCGAAGATTTCACTTAATATTTGAGCAGAAGGCTTAATGTGCTTTGGGAACCCAATTTCTTTTGACAACTTAAAGGCATTAAGAGCGTACTTTTTTGCTAAGGTTGCATTTCCTTTAGATAATAATGCTTTCGCTATTCCTAATGAAGAACCTATTATGCCATCTTTATCTTCTTCCACTTCTCTAATCTCTAAACTTTTATAATAATAAACTAATGCATTATCAATATCTCCCATTTCGAAATAAATGAAACCTATATTGTTTAGGCAGTTTGATTTACCAGGTTTATTCCCAATTTCTTTTTGAATGTTTAATGCCTTAAAGTAAAATTCTAATGCCTTTTCTTTATCACCCATATCATCATATAATGAACCAATACTGTTGTATGATGAAGCCATACCAATTCTATTTTTCACTTCAGTTAATAAGGCTAAACCTTTATTGTAATAATCCATCGCTTTTTCACTATCACCCTGATCTTTATATATCCCTGCAATGTTATGTAAGCTTGTTGCAATCCCATCTTTATCACCCAACTCCTCTTCTAATCTTAAACTTTTGTGCATATAATCCAATGCTTTACCTATATTACCTTGATTTTCATAAATACTACCAATATTATTAAGACCAATTGCTAAACCTTTTTTATTTCCCTCCTTCTTCACTTGCTCTAAACTTAGGTGCAAGTAAAAGAGCGCTTTTTCAATATTACCTTTACTCCAATAAACAAAACCAATGTTATTATAAGCTCCAGAAAGAACCCTTAAAAAAGTGTTTTTAATATTATCAGGTGGGTTTTTTAATAGATTATCATCAGCTAAATAAATTATTTTATTGCATAACGGAATCATCGTATCCATGTTAGCAACATATAATATTCCAGAAAGATGTAAGTACATTAACGCTTTTGTAGTGTCATGACTACTTGGGTCGTTAATAACCCTATTTAAACTATCTATAGTGTTTTGCTCTTCAGGAGAATATGCTTGACTGAATCCTTGGAAAGAATAAAGGAATAGGAATATGTATATGACGTACTTCACGGGCTAAATATACAAATTAGCCCAACTCCTAACTAGTTTTTTACAAACTTCTGAGTGGTAGTATTTTCTTCGCCAAATATTTTTATAAAATAAATACCCTTTGGTAAATGAGCAACATTTAGAGTGTTGGTTTTAGGAACAGTTGATATTACCTTTTTACCTGCTACATCAATAATGGTAATTTTCTTTATAGATTGATTTATGCTAATGGTTAAACGTCCAGTGGTTGGATTTGGATAAATACCAACCCTTTTATTATTGGTAACGGTAGTTGATACACCTAATAAATTAGACAATGTTGCTGATTTGTAAAATATTTTACTACTTGATCTCCAAACAAAATGAAAAATGCCATTGGCATAAGCAACATCTGGAACAGTATAACTCCCCAAAACAGAAGTGTCTGAAAGCAAAATAGCTGAGGTAAAAGTTTGACCACCATCAATAGATATTGAAGCAAAAACATTAGAAAATAAAAAACGATTATCTTGCCATACAACAGCAACAGTATCACCTTCCCCATCTACTGAAGGGTAGTTTTGAACAACATTAGTAGCTACTGTAGAATCTATAAAAGTTGCAGGAGAAACAGTACTTAAACTCATGTCAACAGTAGCATACAAAACTCTCGTGTTTCCACTTCCTTTACTCATCCATGCAGTAAAAGATTTATTGCCATTAATATGGCCTTCAGGTCCTGAGCTTGGGCACGAATTAATGTTCCAGTTAACAATATCCAACTCATAAACATCATTAAAAGAAGCTC
>JBFIEB010000171.1:0-6284 GCA_041603555.1 Vicingaceae bacterium | reverse complement strand
TCAATCCATCGGAATTAAACGACTCTAAAGTACCTACCTTGTCAAATTCAACATAATCACAATCAGTCAAAGGTTCACGAACTACTTCTTGGCTATGTTCCACATATCTTGCAGGGCGAGTGTACTCTTCAATGACATCTATTGGCGAAAAGGGTGCTTTATAACAGAATGGCCATTTTTTCACTTTAGGTAATCCACCAACCAAACATTCAAAATCAGAAAGTTTCATGGTTTCATTATAATGTCCTAAAATAATGTTATCCATACCTGGAGCTACACCACAATCTACAATAGCAGTTATATTTTTTTCTTTCGCTAAAGCATCTAACTCTAGCGAGTTTTCTGGAAAAAAAGAAATATCAATAACATTCATTTCCGCTTCAATGATGTGCTTTAAGGTTTCAAATCCCAAGAATCCAGGCACAGCACAAATCACTAAATCATGTTGTTTAATAGTAGATTGTAATTTGTTTATATCAGTTACATCTAGTTGTTGAGTTTTTAAACTGCTACATTTTTGCTTTACATTATCTAATACTGTTGGACTTAAATCAGTTAATGTTACATGATGGTTCTTTGCCATATCTATTGCCATGGCGCTACCCACCATACCCGCACCTAATACTATTATATTACTCATGATAAAAAAATTAAAGATTAAAAAATGATTGATTGAAAGATAAAAAGAAAGAGGAGTAACTATAATCCTGGAATTCGCACCCAAGGCATTTCGTTCGTATTATTTTTTCTTTTTAAAATCATGGTGTAAACATACAAATTATTGAATCATCCTAATGAATTTATCTTCATCAATGATTTTCACCCTCAGCTCATTTGCTTTAGCTAATTTGCTTGGCCCCATGTTTTCTCCAGCAACAATGTAACTTGTTTTTTTAGAGATGGAGCTGGAGACTTTACCTCCATTTTGTTCTATGGAATTTTTAAGTTCATCCCTAGAAAATTTGCTAAATACACCGGAAACCACAAAAGTTAAGCCTGTCAATTTGGTGGTAGCATTCGCTAATTGTTCTTCCGAAAGTTCAAATTTTAATCCTTGAACTCTTAACCGATTAATTAAATCTAAGTTCTGTTTAATAGTAAAAAAATGAATGATGCTTTCAGCAATTTTATCCCCTATCTCATCAGCAGCAATTAATTCTTCAAAAGTTGCTTGCATTAACTTATCAATATTCTTAAAATGTTTAGCTAACTTTTTAGCCACTGTTTCTCCAACGTATCGAATCCCCACAGCATATAATACTCGCTCAAAAGGTATTTGTTTAGAAGCAATTAATCCATCTACAATGTTCCGAGATTTTTTTTCCTGAAAACTTTCTAATTTCATCAATTGGTCATATTCTAATTCATACAAATCAGCAATATTTTTTGCTAAACCTTGTTCATATAACAGGTCAATAGTTTCCTGCCCTAAACCATCAATGTTCATTGCCTTACGGCTAATAAAATGCTCCATTTTTCCTTTAATTTGTGGCGGGCAACCCCATTCGTTCGGACAAAAATGCTTGGCATCTCCCTCAGTTCTCACTAATTCTGTTTTACACTCTGGACAATGAGTAATGTATTTTGTTGATTCAGAAAAAATATCACGTTGTTGAATTTCCACTCCCACAATCTTTGGGATAATCTCCCCGCCCTTTTCCACAAAAACGGTATCATTAACTCTTATATCTAATTTTTCTATTTGGTCAGCATTATGCAATGAAGCTCTTTTTACTGTTGTTCCAGCTAATAGAACTGGCTGTAAGTTTGCTACCGGTGTGATGGCACCTGTTCGTCCAACTTGATAGGTTATTTCTAACAACTTGGTAGAGACTCTTTCTGCTTTAAATTTATATGCTATAGCCCATTTTGGCGATTTCGCTGTAAACCCTATTTCTTCTTGACGAGCATAATTGTTCACTTTTATTACCACTCCGTCAATTTCAAAATTGAGTTTGCTCCGCTCCTTATCCCAGTAATTTATAAACTCAAAAATCTCATCAATGCTTTTACACTTTTTTATATAGTTGTATTTTTCCAAAGGAACTTTAAAACCCCATTCTCCTGCTTTTTGTAATGATTCGAAATGCGTTTTAAACGGCAGATTTTCTCCTAAAATAAAATACAAATAGGAATCTAACTTACGTTCGGCTACAACAGCTGAATCTTGCATTTTTATTGTACCTGAAGCTGTATTCCTGGCATTTGCGTACAAGTCTTCACCTATTTCTTCCCGTTCTTTGTTCAGTTCATCAAACACATTTTTTGGCAAAAATATTTCCCCTCTTATTTCGAACTCATCTGGATAATCATTCCCCTTTAATTGCAAAGGAATTGACCTTATTGTTTTTACGTTCGTGGTAATGTCGTCTCCCTGAACTCCATCTCCTCTGGTAACAGCTCTTTCAATCTTACCGTTTTTATAGGATATTCCAATAGCTACTCCATCATATTTTAGTTCACAGATATATTCTAACTCATTTTCAACCAATTTTTTAATCCGTGTTTCAAAATCAGTAATTTCTTCCCGACTATAACTGTTACTCAACGAAAGCATTGGGTACTTGTGCTTTACAGTTTTAAATTTTTTGGTAATGGCTCCTCCGACTCTTTTAGTTGGTGATTCTGAAGAAGCAAATTCAGGAAACTCTTCTTCTAATTTTTGAAGCTCCTTCAGCATCATATCAAAATCATAATCAGAAATAGTAGGTGCTGAAAGCACATAATATTTATAATTATGTTCATTCAAATCTTTTGATAGCTGTGCTATTTTATCCTTCGCTTCTTCTTTTTTCATGAGGTTTCTAAATTAAATATTTAGCCGACTACTTTAGTTTTTCATTAATCATTTTTTAAGAAATAAATAGATGTAGCCGTCATTATCTTTGGTTACATTATAAAATATTTCCCCTTCATATTCAATTAGGTGATCATATTTAGATGAGACAATGCAATCAACTGGTCCACTCACAGGAATAGACTCAGCCAATCTGTGTGCATTGATGTGTATTGGCTTAACATCATTCCTATACGAATTTAAAAATAACTGGTATTCTATTCCATATCTTCCATACATCAAACCAATATTTTTAAAATTGTTTGATGTAATTATATTATCCACTTTTTTAAAATCAGCATGGTATTTTAAAAAACGGCTAAAATATTTTTGATACCTATCGTCAGTTATTTTGATTTCAGAAGTAAAGGGCGGAAGTGTAATATATGGGCGACTCCAATTAAACAGCATAATTAATGTTGCATAACTTACAAACCCGAATATTGCTATTGAGAATAGAATCTTTGATTTTAATGTATTGATGATAAAATGTGCCAAAACAATCGAATAAAATATAAAAAATGGAGCATGTAATTTTGCCCAAGGAACCCATTTCAAATAAAAACAAAACAATAAAAAGGCTAATACAATAGCTATCCAATATACTGTTAATCGAGGGTTGTGTTTCTTTAAGAAAATAAACATCCACACCATACTTAATATAATTAATACAGCATGGTATATGTTTGACCCATTATTTTCATGTGTAGCCAACGGGTCTATCGAATAAAGATCATAAGTGGTTTTTGGATTATGTATATCTTCATTCATTAACTCATGCAATCCCTTTGTAATGTCAAAAACTACTGGCGCTATTTTAGGAAATCCAAATTGGTAAGAAATATTCCTAGTCACATTTGAAATCATCATTTTAAGTGAATGCTCTTCATTCACATAATAATTATGAATGTCTTCATCAGATCCGAAAATATTTGAAGTAAGCTGATAATTACGTGAATAATGAGCAGAATTAATTACTGTGAAACTTACCACAACAAGTAAAAAATGAAGCCACAAGATTTTTTGTTTCCTAAACAGAATAATGTATCCGTGATATACCATCCAAATCAATAAAAATGGTGCAATGTAAATATAAGCAGTATGTTTTGTCGCTGCTGCCAATCCTAAGCAACAACCTAATAGTATGAAATTGATTATTGTCTGTTGAGCTAAAGTTTTCAATAAAAAATAAATGCCCATAACCATAAAAAATGAGAGCATGATTTCATTATGGGTAGATGAACTTAGTAAAATAACTTCGGGGATACAGATTAAAATAAACACGGAAAAAATTTGCCCGAAACGTTTGAATCCTAACTCTTTTGCGATTAAACTACTGATTATACTCGTAGCTATTAAATAAAATAATTCAATAGCATTAGATAAATAATCATTACCCAATAGTAGATTAACATTTAATGTCAGCTCTTCTGCAAAGGGTGCAGAACTTAATTGAGGATATATAGGAGTCCTAAAATGGGCTAGGTTTTCATTCTGTATCCAATGGATAATTCTGGCCATGTGGTAAGACATAGAGTCCCAATTATTGGTTGGATAAATTAAACCCTGTACTAAAACACCAAGCACAATGAAAGTTGAAAATCCTAAAAGGAATTTTTCCCAATTGTTTAAATCTAAAAGTATTCGTTTGACCCTTTCTTTTAAGGGAAAAACAGCATGAAAGGATTTCTTTTTTATTAGAAATAAAATTAAAAATATGTCTATCAGCGTCCAGCAGACTATTAAACTAATAAGATTTAGAGAAGTGAATAAACCGAGTAATTCAGTAACACCTAATACACATAAAGAAAAGTACAATACTGTTTTTACTATGGACAACCTTATGTTGCCTATATCGAAGGATAGTAAAAAAATTCCTAGTAAAGCTATTAACAACAAACAAATTGCCATTTAATAAAAGTACCTAGATTAATATAGGATTACAAGTTTAATTTAGCTGACTCAGCCAATTGAGAAACGCAAGTTTCACATAAGCAATTATCATAATTTTCTTTTAGAAAATTAAGCTGTTCGATGGTTAAGTGGTAATCTTCACACCAACAATTTCCTGTATGAGATTTACATTCAAACTTCACCCCACATTTTGAACAATTTTTATTGGAATTGTTATCTTTCATATTCCATTTCTACTGCTACATTTTCAATGTGTCCACCCAGCGGAACATTAAGTTTAGCTACTTTCAATTTTATTTTATCGACAGTTATAAATTTTTCCATCAATGCATCAATAATTCTCTTTGAAACATGTTCTAACAATTTTGAGGGGATTGCCATTTGTTCTTTTACCACAGTAAAAACTGACTGATAGTTCACTGTATCTTCTATGTTATCCGTTTGCGATGGTTTTTCCAAATCAACATCTAGCTCAACATTTATTAGAAAGTTAGTTCCAATAGCAGTTTCTTCTTTATAGCAGCCATGGTAAGCGTAAATTTTTATTCCTTCAACAAATATTTTACCCATTATTGAGCTTGTTTTAATGTGGCTATTCGTTCCAACCCAACATTAATCCTTTCTAAGGTTTCTTCTTTTCCTAAAAGAGCACAAATATCAAACATAGATGGTCCCATTCCTTGTCCTGTAACTAACAATCTAAATCCTGGAAGCACTGCTCCAAATCCTAATTCTTCTCTTTCTAAAAATGCTTTAAACTCATTTTCTATATTCTCTGATGTAAAATCTGAAATTCCTTCTAAAATTGTCTTCAACTGATTAATAATTTCAGGCGTATTTTCTTTCCACTTTTTCTGAATTGTTTTTTCATCATATTCAGTTGGAGCAATAAATAAGTAATCATCATTTAATAAATCCTGAATGAAAGTTGCTCGTTCTTTCATTAAACCACAAACGGCACCTAAAAATTCATCATTAGGGTATTTGTATCCTTTTTCTTCAACTAAAGGTTTTACCAATTGAGCTAATTCTTCATTCGATTTTGCCCTTAAGTATTGCTCATTGAACCAACGTGTTTTGTCAGGATCAAATTTTGCTCCTGACTTTCCAACACGATCCAATGTAAAAGCTTCAATCAATTCTTCTAAAGAAAATATTTCTTGAGGTGTGCCCGGATTCCAACCTAAAAAAGATAACATGTTAATGTGTGCCTCTGGAAAATATCCACTTTCTCTATATCCAGAAGAAACTTCACCTTCAGGAGAAGTCCATTCAATAGGAAAAACTGGGAACCCTAATCGATCTCCATCTCTTTTACTCAGTTTACCATTTCCATCTGGTTTTAAGATTAACGGTAAATGTGCAAATTGTGGCATAACAGCTTCCAATCCTAAAAAACGGTACAACAGTACATGTAAAGGACCTGATGGCAACCATTCTTCCCCTCTAATTACATGTGTGATTTTCATTAAATAATCATCAACCACATTCGCCATATGATAAGTTGGCATTCCATCAGATTTAAACAAAACTT
>JBFIEB010000170.1:0-6297 GCA_041603555.1 Vicingaceae bacterium | reverse complement strand
TTAACTCTGCTGATAATCCATTATAAATAACCGTAATCTTCTGTTCAGGAAAAGCTAATTTTAATTGCAACTCTTTTTTTGAGAATTCGCTAACAGTAAGTATGTGTTTTGCTTTTTTACAGATTTGAGGTATTAAATAGTTGTACCATAAGCGAAAAAAAAAAGAAAACCATTTAGGATTTTCTACAAAGGCAAGATCATGAATGGTAATTATATTGTTAGGGTATTTTATTGGGGCAGCATTGCAAAAATTTATCAATAAGGGATTGTTTTTCCTTTTTAAGAATTTAGGCAAATCAAATTGCTCCCATAATTGTCCTTGACTATTACCTACAATTGCCACATCAAGTTTATTTGCAATATCAGGATGTATTATATTGTTAGGAGCTACAAATTTTATAGCTGGGTTTAGAAGTTTTAATTCTTGGCTTAATTCAATAGCAAATTTCTGAACACCACTAATTTGCTGTGTAAGAAACCTTGCGTTTACCCAAACTTCTTGCATAAATGATTAGTTATCAATTGAATTTTAAAACCTATCTACAATATTATGCATTCAAACTATTTTATAATAATTAATCATACTTTAAATAATTAACATGTATAATGTTATATAGGGTAACATTTTTTTTAAAAATAGATTTGATTTTTCAGTGTTTAATTAAGTGACATTTTTTCAGATTTCCTACCATTTTCTTCGTTATAAAAAGAATTTTTAGAATTTATTGTGAATAATATTTTAGATATTTGGATGATGAAAGATAAGAAAAGTAAAAGCTTAAGAATTTTCTTGATTTTTATTGGATTATTAACTTTTCTTCCTCTTATTCAAGATGTAACTCATCTGCTTATAATAAAGGGATTAGATGGAGCTATTGTAATTCCGGAAGAACCTACATTTAACCTTAAGAATTGGAACAATTCAAAATTTCAAGAAAAGACATCACTTTACCTAAAACATAATTCTTCATTTCGACCAGATTTTGTAAGAATTAACAATCAGTTGGATTATTGGTTTTTTAATGAAATAAACACCTTACTTACTTTAGGAAAAGAAAACTATCTTTTTGATCCTAACTATATTGCGGCTCGAAAAGGAGAAGACTACTTAACTCTGGAGCAGCGTAACAACAAAAAAGAGGTATTGAGTAAAGTTAAACAATATCTAGATTCTTTGGATATCCCTATCTTATTTTGTTTAGCACCGAATAAAGCCAACTATTATGCAGAATATCTTCCCATAGAAACTCAAAGATCTAAACTAAATAATCAATTTTATTTTGAAGAGTTATTTAAAAATCAAAAAATAGCATATATCAATTTTGATAATTATTTTCAAACAAAAAAAGAACAAGCTATATCTCCTTTAATGCCAAAATACGGAGCTCATTGGAGCACATATGGGGCATACTTGTGTGGAGTAAAACTTTTTGATACAATCAATTACATTAAAAATGAAAAATGTATAGAAATTATTGAGGATTCAATTATTATTTCAAACAAAGCACTTTATACAGATGATGATTACATCGCATCGTTGAATTTGATTAAAAGGTGGAAATCTACAAAGATGATGTATCCAAAATTGAGTTTTAACGTGCCTAAAAAATTAAATACATTAATAATTGCTGATAGTTTTTTTTGGACTTTCTATGACCTTAAAATCGTGCCTAATTGTTTTTCAACATCTTCAGAATATTGGTATTATAATAGAACAAAGTTTAATACATTGGGAGAAAAATTAGGAAGTACAACAGAATCATTAACGCATGATAATATTAAACACAGAGATTTAATTATCATAATGACTTCCGACCCAGGCTTAAAAGACTTGGGCTTTGGATTTCTAGAACAATTAGTCGATTTGTATGAAGATTAGTCAACGAGGATATATTATTTATGCTATTCTAATTAGCATTTTGTTCTCTACCGGAGCTTTTTTTAGGTATAGCAAACAACACGAACAACTTCCTAAAGGTTGTGATCAATTTGGTTACCTAAATATGGCTAAAGCATTTAGTAATGGCAATGTATTTGAAGACCATGCACCTAGACCTTTCTTAAATGGGTTGATGGATACGCTAAGACATGAAGGATTAACCGAGAAAGAATATATTTGGATGGCAATTCCTCATGCTTATCACTTAACATCAAATACTAATAATGGAGGGAAGGTTATCAATCAATATGCACCTGGCACATCTTACATTCTAAGTTTTATACCTATCGCATTGAGGAAGAGAAGCTTTTCATTTTTAGTTATGTTGTTTACATTTCTCATTCCCTTTTTTCTAGCTATAAAATATTCAAAACTTGATCCTTTAAAAACAATAATTGGCATTTCAATGTTGTTGTTTTTGATGGAAATGAGCCCTCCATTTACTTCAGAATTAGCTAATATTAATTCTTTAGCTTTAACATTTGGGTTGCTTATTGCTGTAGGTTTAACTATAAAAAAACATCCCTTAATAGCCCTGTTTTGCATAGCCCTATCCGCTAATTTTAGAATTGTAAACTTGTTAATGTTACTACCCTTGCTATTCTATTTTGTTCCTATTATGTGGAAAAGCATTAAAGATAAACAATGGAAATCCTTGTTAATCTTTGTTTTAAAAAGTGTTTCAGTGCTAACATTGGGTGTTTTACCATATATCTATTATGTCTTTATATTGCTAGGAAACCCTTTTTTGCCTACATATGCGTCTCATGATACTTCTTTTGGTGCACCTACTAGTTTATATTTTTCTTTTAATGAAGCATGGTTTAATGCCCATATTATTATTATCCTTTTACTGGTGTTATTAAAAATATTTAAAAGATTAACGTTGAAAGAACTATTTGTGTGGTTATCATTTCCAATAGTAAATTATATATTTTTTAGTTTTCATAAAATTCAAATGAGCTATTATCCTTTTGCTTCATTCTTTATTTTATTTGGAGCAGTTATCTATTATTTTTCCAATACAAAAATTGAACGATTACAAAAAACAACTATAATTATCATTCCTTTAATATTATCAATTGTAATTTGTATTGATGGGGTAAAAAGGTATTCAGGAAAGGATCACATTAGTTTTAAGGAAGCTGTAAATATTTATGAGCCCGTATGTAATTACGATGTTGTCTGGGCTGAATTATTGAGTGGAACAGTGGAATATGGGTGTAATAATAACGGATTTAAATATATTTATAGTAGTCCATTAGCTAGAAAAATCACATACAATTATTTAATAAATCACAACTATACTCAGGCTATAATTTGTGATGACATACCAATAGATAATAAGGAAATAGAAAAAGAATTGATTTCCTTTCAATTAGATTTTGAAATTAAAAATTACCCGACTATTGGTCAAATAATTATTATTAAGGGCAAAGATGGTATTTAGTAGTATATTATTTCTCTTATATTTTGCTCCAATCTTTTTTTTGGTTTATTACTTATTACCCAATAAGTTTAGAAATGGATGGCTTGTTATTGCTAGTTTGTTATTTTACTGGTGGGGAGCACCTACATTCTTTTTTATATTTATAGGTAGTTGTTTATTTGATTATTATGCTTCTATTTTTTACGTTAAAAAAGAGCAGACAGCATATTTTTATCTCGCTATTTTCGGGAATGTGGCGTTGTTGCTTTATTTTAAATATTGTAATTTTTTTGTAGAAAACATTAATGAAATAGTGGGGTATGAAATGGAATGGACTAAAGTTGGGCTTCCTATAGGTATTTCGTTTTTAACCTTTCAAAAAATTAGCTATTTAATAGATGTTAAAAGAGGTGATTGTGAGCGGCAATCCTATTTTCACCGTTATTTACTATATGTCGTGTTATTTCCTCAATTAATCGCTGGACCTATCGTTCGGTATAAGGAGATTAGTAATCAATTACTAAATCGAATTGATCAGATTACTTCCAATAATATTTATTTAGGGTTAAGAAGGTTTGTTATTGGACTGTCTAAAAAAGTATTAATTGCTAATGTCTTAGGCTTGGCAGTAGATCAAGTTTTCGCAATACCGCACAATGAATTATCAAGTTTAGCTGCCATTTTAGGTTTACTAGCTTATACTTTTCAAATTTATTTCGATTTTTCAGGATACTCAGACATGGCCATTGGTTTAGGAAAAATGATGGGATTTACATTTCCTGAGAATTTTAATTTTCCTTACATCGCTAAAAACATTACAGAATTTTGGAGAAGGTGGCACATTACGTTAAGTAATTGGATGAGGGATTACTTATACATTCCATTAGGAGGAAATAGAAAGGGAGCAGTAAGGACCTATTTTAATCTTTTTATCGTATTCATGCTCTCAGGGTTGTGGCATGGGGCAAGCTGGAACTTTGTTATATGGGGCTGTTACCATGGAATGTTTTTGGTGGTGGAAAGGTTATTTCTTGTAAAGGTGTTGGATCGAATTCCAAGAATCATTAGCGTATGTTATTGTTTTATAGTTGTTTCAATTGGCTGGTTGCTATTTAGAGCAGAGAGTTTAAATGAAGCTTATGGGTATGGATCTGCTTTAATTAACAATAACATTGATGGAACATTGATGGATACTATTTTTAGTTCCAAGTTTTATTTTATTTTTTCCATAGCCATTTTATTTTCTTTTATGGGATTTTTTCATGAAAATTGGTTGAATAAAATAAATACAAATATTGCTCAAAGCAGATTAAAAATAATTTTTTCACATATAGCTATTTTGCTATTGTCAGTGTTATGTTTGGGAGAGCTTTTTGCATCAGGGTTTAATCCTTTCATCTATTTTAGATTTTAATTTTTGAACTAATTATATGCTATTTAATTCAATTACTTTTTTTGTATTTCTTCCAATAGTATTTCTATTGTATTGGTTTGTTATCAAGAAAAATTTAAGGAACCAAAACTTGTTCGTTTTAGTTGCTAGTTATGTTTTTTATGGATGGTGGGATTGGAGGTTTCTTTCTTTGATATTCATTAGTTCATTGTCTGATTATATACTTGGTTTAAAAATAGATAGTGCAATCGGTGTTAAAAGAAAAAAAGTTCTTTTAATAATTAGTATAGTCATAAACCTAGGGATTCTAGGCTTTTTTAAGTACTACAACTTTTTTGTTGATTCTTTTGTTGAGTTGTTTGATTTATTCGGAATAACCTTAAATCGAGGAACTTTGGTCGTTCTTTTACCTGTTGGAATTAGTTTCTATACGTTTCAAACCTTAAGTTATACTATTGATGTTTATCGGGGAAAACTTAAACCTACAAAAAAGGTAATTGCCTTCTTCGCTTTCGTTGCCTTTTTTCCTCAATTGGTAGCAGGGCCAATTGAAAGAGCTATTGATTTACTACCTCAATTTCTTAAAAAACGAAAATTTGAATACGAATTTGCCATGTCTGGTTTAAGAAAGGCATTATGGGGATTGTTTAAAAAGGTTGTAATAGCAGATAATTTGTCTAAATATGTAGCCATCATTTATAGCTCACCAGAAGATTTTTACGGATTATCGATAATAATTGCAACTGTATTTTTCACATTTCAAGTTTATTGTGATTTTTCCGGCTATTCAGATATAGCTATAGGTGTTGCTCGGTTATTTGGTTTTAAATTAACAACAAACTTTAGTACTCCATTATTTTCAAAATCTATGAAGGAATTTTGGAATCGATGGCACATCTCTTTATCTTCTTGGTTTAGAGATTATCTTTATATTCCGCTAGGAGGAAACAGAGGGAGTAAAGAAAAATGGGCTTTCAATATATTCATAACATTTCTTGTTAGTGGCTTATGGCACGGAGCTAGTTGGGCGTTCGCAATTTGGGGTTCTTTAAATGGATTTTACCTAATTTTTGCTATGTACACTGAACATTCTAGAAAAAAAATAAATGCGTTTTTTGGGATTACGCTTTTTCCTAAACTTCTTAAATTGCTTCAAATTCTTTCAACATTTAGCCTATTTGCCTTTTCATTAATGATATTTAGAGCAGAAAGTGGGTATGATGCCATTACATTAATTAAGCATTTACCACAAAAATTAGGGATGCATTTTTCAAGCCTTTCTAATTTTATAGCTCCTTTTCAAGAGCTATTTACATCAAAACTTGATTTTATTTATCTTTTCCTCTCTTTTATAATTTTTATCACAATAGATATTATTATTAGAAACAAAGGTATTGATGGGGTAATTTATAAAATTCCAAAATATGCAAGAATTTCGATTTATTACTTTTTAATAATTTGGTTCTTTATTTTTGGCGCGTTTGGAGAGCCACAAGAATTTGTATATTTTCAATTTTAAACCTAGATGAAACGATT
>JBFIEB010000169.1:0-6305 GCA_041603555.1 Vicingaceae bacterium | reverse complement strand
TAAATTTGTTTGGCTCCAAGGCTTAGTTCCCATTTTTTAAATACTTTTTGAAAATAAAATTCTCGAACATCCCAATGGGTTTGTTTTTCATCCCATTGGTTTAATCTTGAAAAGCCTTTGAATTGTAATAAGGAGTTACCCTTATCCCACTCCATATACAATTCAGGATTAAATACTGCTGAATAATATTCTTCTTCCTGACCTAAGTATAATCCTGTTTTTGGATAGTATCTGTAATCGCCTCTTATGTTACCAGAAATTTCAGATTTAATTTTCGGAGTTTTAATAACTTCTACCTCAATAATTTCAGAAGAAATTTCATTTTCTTCCAAGATTTCTTCCTCAAGAATTTCCTCTTCAATAATCTCTTCCTCAATAACTTGAGAATAAACATTACTGCCCATAAAGAGCAGTAATATTAAAACCGAACCTAACTTGTTAAAAAACACTTGACTAATTATTTTGCTCTTTTCAAACTATTTTGACTAAAACTTTCTTCTGTAATAAAAGGGTCATTAAATTTATAGTCGTCAAATTGCAATAAGGTTTCTTTTCCATTTTGATGATTAATCATTTTCATTTCATCTGCCCTCCAATATTTCCCCAAGTATTGTTTATATCCTTTATAAGAGAGAGTTTTTAACTTACTCCCTTTTCTATCATAAAATATAACAGCTTCTGGGCGATAATTATCTTTATTGATATAAACGATAATAGTTTTGTATCCTGAAGTTGTAGATACTGGAACACGCTCTAATTTATAACAAGTAACCCCACTAAGCTTTATTAAACCAATGTATTTGTGGGTGTACTTTTCTACCTCTTGAGAAGATAGATCTTCAAAAGCAAACTCACTTCCCATAAACGGACCAGATTTATTGCTTGATGATATTCTTTTTACTCTATTTAGTGCAGGCAAATACAACCATTGATCATCATCACCAACTTTGTGAGTAAAGGTCATACTAGCTGTTCCTTGAACGTCCTTAGGAGTATCAAAAACCGTCATTGATTTGTCTCCATCACCTTCAACTTCCATTGAATAACCATGCGTTTTTCGAGTAGTAGTCTGACCATTTTTATTTTTTAATATCATGGTTAATGATTGCGCAGAATTTCCCCAGCCATTATCAGCTGCTTCTGCTTTTTTAGAAATATTTAAACCTTTTTCCTCAGGTGTTTGTGCGCTTAAGGAAAGTGACAATAAAACAGCTGAAGCTACTATTAATATTTGTTTTTTCATTTTATTTATTTTAAATATATTTTGTTTTTAATTTTTTTCAACTTTCGTGCCTATTTTATCAATTGTTAGTAATAACGCTGGCAATAGTAATAAATCTAGAACTAGTGCAATTACTATAGTTATGGCTGTTAGTTTGCCCATGTTAGCATTTAACCCAAATGCTGATTGCATCAACACGCTGAATCCAATTGTTAACACTACTGTTGTAACAATTACAGCCCTACCAACAGTATTAAATGCATAACGAATAGCATCTTCTGGAGTTTTCCCCATTTCGCGCCTAGCTCTAATATATTTTGCTAAAAGATGAATAGTATCATCTACCACTATTCCTAATGTCATTCCTAATACAACAGCAACAGACATATCTATTTCTCCCTTGATGAGGTACCAAACACCAAAAGCTACGGCAATTGGAGTTACGTTGGGAACCAAACTTAGTATTCCATATTTGAAACTTCTTAATGCAAAAATTAATATTAAAGAAATGAGGATCAAGGCACCAAACCCACTTTGCAGCATACTTGTCATATTCGTTGATGTAATGTGAGAGAACATTAAAGTAGTACTTATACCATAACTAAACATTTCTTCAGGAGCATTATTTCTTAACCATTGTTCAGCTCTTCCAGATAAAGCCATCATTTCATTACTGGAAACATTTTTAGTTGTTACTGTAAATCTTGTTTCAGATTTATCCACGTTTATTTGATTATTTAAATCTAAGCCATAAGGCAGTGACATTTCATATAATAATAAAAATTGCGCAGCCTCTTCTTTCGTTTTAGGAACCTTATAATAAGCTCTATCATCACCATGCATAGAGGCATTTACTCTCTTCATGGTTTCAGAAAAAGTGTTAACATGAGTAACTTCGGGTTGAGTTTTAAACCATTTTTCAAACTCATCCAATTTTTGCAAATATGAAGGGTTACTAATTCCATCTGCTTCTCCAGTACCCAAAGAATATTCTACATTATAAATTCCTGTAAGATTTTCACTAATGTAATCCGTGTCGGTTCTAAAAGGAACACTTTTATCAAAAAATTCAACAAATTGATTATTTAATTCATTCTTTATAGATAAATAACTGATACCTAATACTACAATTGTTGAAACAACTAGTACTACTTTGTATTTTCCGATAACAAAATTTGCAAGTTTATCTAAGATTAGTGTTTTACCTTCTTTTACCTCTTTCACCTTAGTCCTGAATGGGAGTATTGCCACCAATGCTGGCAATAATACAACAGAATAGACGAAGGCCGCAGCAACCCCAGTTGCAGTAATATTTCCTAAATCATGAAATGGGGCACCTTCAACAAAGTTTAATGTTAAAAAACCAATAATAGTAGTTATACTAGTAATAAAAACTGGCATAAAATTAACTCTAACACTTTCTACAACAGCTTCTTTTTTTGGCATTCCTTTTCGCATTAGTTGCAACATTGTAACTAATAGGTGAATGCTATCTGCAATTGCCAAAGTCATTATCATGGTTGGTGCTGATGAAGATGGTCCAGTTAATTCAACTCCGATCCATCCAGCAATACCCATAGCTGTCATTATGGAAAAAATCAACACAAAAATTGAAACAAAGAAACTACTTACACTTCTTGTAGTAATACCAACGGTAACGAGAATTATTAATAACATTAATGGAACAAGTGTAGCCATATCACCCATCGATTCTTCGGCAAAAGCTCCATTCATCATCACTATTCCTGAAATATGAGTTTCATGATCTGGGTATTTTTCTGACCATTCATCAACCATGTTTCGCACATAGGTCATTACTACTATCGGAGCATTCATGCTATCGGCTGGAAGATTAACAGTTACATTAACTGCTGTTACGGTTCCTTTCTTGTTAATTATTCGATCAACTAAAAGAGGTTCTCTTAAGGCAATTGTTTTGATGTATGCCATTGCAGAATCTGATTTTTCCGCAACATTTGTGGCTAATGGTTCAACGTACATGTCATCTCCTACGGACCTAGTGTGCTGGTAGTTTGATAAAGCATCTACCCTTGTAGAATAAGGAACTTGCCATGCCATTTGTTCTAATTCTTCGATTGCTGTTAGTGTCTCTTTTGTAAATACATTACCGCTTTTTGGGGTAATAACGATAAATGCATTGTCATCCTTGGTATACTTTTCTTGTAATCCGTCAAAAGCCATTACTTGAGGATTGCCTTCATCAAAAAATATGTGATAGTCGTTATTAAATTTTAGATTTTGACCTCCACTTCCAGCAGCCATAGTTAATATAATGGCTCCAATGACGATAAACCACCTTCTTTTAACTACCCAATTTGCAAAGTTTAATATTCGTTTATTTTCTCCCATTTTTGATTAATTTACTAAATGTTGTATATACAATGATTATTTTTTGTTTTCTAATATTTTCTTTTCAAGTTCTTGTAAGGCGGCTAATCCTTTTTCTCCTAAAAGGTCTCTTGATTCCCTATATCCTTTTTCCCATTCAACTTTTATTTGACTTGCCAGCTCTTGTCCTTTTTTTGTTAGTCCTAAAAGAGGACTTTTGCCATCTTTTACTTTGTACAAGAATCCTTGATTTACAAGTCTCACCAAATCTCGAGACACAGTAGAACGCTCTAATTCCATCATTTTTCCTAGCTTATCTTGTGAAATCTCTCCTTTTTCTGCAAGAATCATAAAAATGCCAACCTGACTGTTTGTAACATCCAATTTAGAGAAATGGCAACGAAACATTTTACTGATTATTCTAGACAACCTAGTCATTGTACCCAAAGGGCAACAAAAATTTTCATCCTTTAAATCTATTCTTTCATTTTTTGGCATGGGACAAATATAAATACAATTGTTGTATATACAACAAAAATTAGATTTATCATCCAAGAAAATTTTAAAGAACGGAGAATGAGTGAATTAAATTTTTACTTTACCCAGCAGAAATAGTAAAGTTACTCCACCTAATACTAAAAATAGGATTCCAGAAAAGAGGATAGCCTGTTGGAGAGAGTAAATCTCTGCTACATATCCAAAAAATGGTGAGGTAGATGCAAAAATAATACGAATAATAAAACTTCTTATGGACATTACTGTTGCTCGCATTTCCGATGGAATATGCCTATTTATATAATCCCTTAATACAGGTGTAGCAACACCTCTTACAAAATAAAATAAGAGTAAAAGCAATAATCCCCATAGATTAAAGCAATATCCTACTGCAAAATAACAGCTACAAATTAATATTAGAATTAAAGAAAGAAGTGTCTTGGTTTTGATTTTCTCTTCAATTTTATGTGCATAAAATGATGGAATGGCTACTGCTAAATTTAAACCAGCGCCTAATAAACCAAAATAGAATTTGTTATCAATTCCTATTGACATAAAATAGGGTTGGCTGTACCAGGCCATAGTTAAAGTTCCAACACCTATTATAGAAGAGTAAAATATATAATAGCGTAAAGTTTGATTTTCTTTTAAAGAGAACCGTATTATTTTTTTAATATTTTTCCAAGGTTTCTTCTTTCCGTCTTCAAGACGATGCGTACTTGGTTCAACCAATAAAACTGCTGTAACAAACCCAATAAAAGCAATTCCTATTTGCCAGTAAAAAGGTGTTCTTAGGCTTATTTCAGCTAATAGTCCACCGGCAATAAAAGCCAATGCCTCTGCTAAATTCCCCATAGAAATAGTTCTTCCTTCTAATTTGATGAAATCTTTTGTTCTGTTTAATTCCAATAATGAATCATACATAATAGCTGTATCGGAACCAGAAATAAAACTTTGCCCAATTCCTAAACAAAGGGAAGCTATTAGAAACCCTTGAAAGTCAAAAGACAATGAATAAACCATCATTCCAAGAAAACCAAAGAACGTCCCAATAATCAACGAGTTTTTTCTACCCAATACATCAGCTACATATCCTGAAGGAATTTCGATTATTGCTATAGTAACAGAATAAATACTTTGAATAATGAATAAATCTGCTATGGTTAATCCATTCTCTTCATAGAATAACCAAATAATAGGCATAAACAGCATTAGCCATTTGGATGCCTTTATTACATATAGTTTCCAAATATTTGAAATTATGCTCAATTTATTTTACTAAGGATAGAAAATGCGATATGGCCAAGTTGTATGAATTAAATCCCATTCCTGTAATAACACCTATGCAATTTTTTGCCATCAGAGATTGATGCCTATATTCTTCTCTAGCATAAATGTTGGAAATATGAACCTCAATTACTGGAGTTTCAATTCCAGCAATAGCATCTCCAATACCCACTGAGGTATGGGTATATGCTCCAGCGTTCATTACAATAGCATCATAACTAAAACCTACTTCATGTAATTTGTTTATCAATTCGCCTTCAATATTACTTTGGTAATACTCTAATTCAACATTACTATATTCAGATTGAAGTTTTTCAAAATATTCGTCAAAAGAATTTTCTCCGTAAATAGAAGTTTCTCTTTTACCAAGTAAGTTTAAATTAGGCCCGTTGATAATTAGTAGTTTCATTGATTTTTGCTATTCAACAAAGATATATATTTGTAGGATATGAATTGGGTTCCCGCTATAAAAGGCTTTAAAAATTATTTACAATTAGAACGTTCATTAGCTGGAAATTCTATTGAAGCCTATATGCGTGATGTTGAAAAATTTGTACAGTATTTGGAATTACAATCTATCAATGTACAGCCAGAAAAAGTAGTACAAACACAAATTGAAGATTATTTACAATGGATTAGTGAGATTGGTTTGAATGCCCGATCTCAAGCTAGAACTCTTTCAGGCTTAAAGGCTTTTTACAAATATTTGTTAATGGAAGATATTATTGATGTTGCTCCAACTGAACTATTAGAATCTCCAAAAATTGGCAGAAAACTACCTGAAGTATTAAGTATAGAAGAGATAAATGAGATAATTAATGCCATAGATTTAAGTAAATCTGAGGGCGAACGCAATAAAGCTATGCTAGAGACTTTATACAGTTGCGGATTAAGAGTTTCAGAGTTAGTTACTTTAAAATTGTCAAACTTATTATTGGAGGAAGGTTTTATT
>JBFIEB010000168.1:0-6367 GCA_041603555.1 Vicingaceae bacterium | reverse complement strand
CTTCTGTTAGCTGGTTAGTAAAATACGCTTCTCCACTAGTGAAAGTTACTATTATTCCAAGAGGAAGATCATTAGGAGCTGCATGGTATTTGCCAGAAGAAAGGCAAATAACAACAACTGAGTAATTGATGGATGAGATGTGTGCTGCCTTAGGAGGAAGAGCAGCTGAAGAATTAATTTTTGGTAAAATTTCTACAGGAGCGCTAAGTGATTTAGAAAAAGTAACTAAGCAGGCTTACGCGATGGTAAGCATCTATGGATTAAGTGATAAAATTGGTAACATAAGTTATTATGATTCTTCTGGGCAAAGTGACTATTCATTTTCTAAACCTTATAGTGAAAAAACGGCTGAGATAATTGATGAAGAAGTTAAGATTATGGTAGAAAAATCTTACAAAAGGACACTTGATATTTTGAGAGCTAATAAGGATAAGTTGACCGAATTGGCTAATAAACTGTTAGAAAAAGAAGTTATTTTCAGGGATGATTTAGAATTAATTTTTGGGAAAAGTAAGTTCGAAGAAGAATTAAAAGAAGAAAAAAAGATTTCGCCAAAAAATGGTTCTGTAAAAAAAGTAGGGGCTAAAAAAGCAAATAAGGACATTACCTCCATCACTGATGAAAACAATTCACAACGAGATACTGAAGAGAAAAGTTAACAATGTCTGATTGGGTAATTATATATACCAGTAGCAACCCAAACCAATCACAGATTATAAAATCTGTACTAGAGGAAAACGAAATAGATGTTGTACTAATTGATAAAATGGATTCTATGCATAAACATTTAATGAATGCTCTAATAGAACTTCACATCAAGCCAGAAGATGTAATAAAAGCTAAATACATTCTTTCTAAAAATTCGTTATAAACCCTATGTTAACAAGAGCTATTACAGGAACTTTATTTGTTGCAGCAATTGTTGCAGGTGTTTATTTTAATGATAACATTACTTTCTTTTTATTTACACTTATTACTTTATTAGGCTTAGATGAATTTTATGGTTTAGTTAAAAAAAACAAAGCCATTAGACCTATAAAATTCTGGGGGTCGCTAACAGGAGTGTGCTTAATGGTTGTATTGTGTTTAATAGCACAACAGGTTGTCCATTTAAAATTAATTTTCATACCGATAGTCATGGTATTCCTTACATTTCTTATTGAGCTTTATAGAAAAAAAGAAAATCCATTCATAAACATTTCATACACCCTGATAGGATTTATCTATGTGGTTATTCCATTTGCGATGCTCTTTCATTTAGGCTATTATGCTAATCACGCCTTTTCTGATACTTACAACTACCAAATAATTCTTGGATTTTTTATACTGCTTTGGACCAATGATACTGGCGCGTATTTATCAGGAAAATTCCTAGGGAAACATAAATTATTTGAACGCATTTCGCCAAACAAAACTTGGGAAGGAAGTTTTGGAGGGGGAATATTAACCATAATCCTATCATACGTTTTATCCATGTATTTTACCAATTTAGATTTAACTAACTGGATTGTTATAGGAATAATAATTACCGTTTTTGGTGGTATAGGAGATTTAGTGGAGTCTATGTTAAAAAGAAGTTTGGGCGTTAAAGATTCTGGAAAGTTACTCCCTGGTCATGGAGGTATTCTAGATCGCTTTGATGGACTTTTATTATCTGTCCCCTTTATTTATTGCTATTTACAATTGATTACTTAGAATTACTATTTTTGTTTTAAATTTTAGTACATGAGGTTTCATAAAGAAGGCTACCCTTCACTAATCATAACCATTCTATTTATTGTTATATTAAATGCTATCATTTATTTCTTTTTAAATGAATTCAAAGTAATTACAATATTAGGCTACACTATTTCTGGGTTATTATTAATAGCCATCATCCAATTTTTTAGAAGTCCTATTCGAAATTTCAAACAAAAGGAAGGAGAAATAATATCTCCAGCAGATGGGACTGTTGTTGTAATTGAAGAAGTTGAAGAAACTGAGTTTTATAACGACAAACGTATTCAAGTTTCTGTGTTTATGTCTCCTATTAATGTACATTTAAATAGGTACCCAATAAGTGGAAAACTAAAATACTTTAAATACCATCCAGGATTATATTTGGTTGCTTGGCATCCAAAATCATCATCAGAAAATGAACGCACCACCATTGTTGTTGAAGACACTAAAGGCAATAGTGTACTGTTCAGACAAATTGCTGGAGCAATGGCTAGAAGAATTGTATTCTTTGGCAAAGAAAATTCAGAGGTAAATCAAACGGATGAATGTGGCTTTATTAAATTTGGTTCAAGAGTTGACCTCCTATTGCCACTTGATGCTAAACTTAATGTTCAATTAAACGATAAGGTTAAAGGCGGAATATCTACTATTGCGAAATTTTAACAAACTGTTAACATTGCATTAACAAATTCCCACCTTAAATTCATTAATTTAGCTGTAGTTTAAACTAAATAAAAAGATACTATGAAAAAATTATTATTAGCCTTTGCAATTATTGGATTCATTGCAACTTCAAGTTTTGCGGTTCCAACTGCTATAAATGTTGCCTCAGATGTTGAATGGTGCGATGACAAAGATTGCGATAAAAAAGATTGTAAACACAACAAAAAAGCTACAGCTTCTAAAAAAGCATGTACCAAAGGTGCTAAAGCATGTTGTGCTAAGGCAACTGCTGAAGGTAAAAAAGCTTGTTGTAGTAAAGGAACAGCAAAATCTTGTGATAAATCTAAAGCAAAAGCAAGTACTGCTACTTCGGATACAAAAACTTCAGAAAAAACAGAAGCTAAAGAATCGAAATAAAATAAAATTTATTTCAACTAAAAGAGGCTTCTTTGAAGCCTCTTTTTTATTATAAAATATTTCTTAATTCACTCAGGCAATTAATTTCGTGCTGAACTATTTTATCATGGGGCGTATCATAAAAATTGAAATAAACGTGATCCATTTTTACACGCTGAGCTCCATAAATATCGGCATACAAATCATCGCCAATCATTATAGAATTGGATGCTAGAGCACCGGTATCATTTAATGCCTTTTTAAAAATATATGGATGTGGTTTTTTAACCCCTACTTTTTCAGATAATGATATGCTATCAAAGTAATTTAAAATTCCAGATTCGGTTAATTTAATATATTGCACTTCTTCAAATCCATTGGTAATTATATGCAATTGGTATTTTTCAGTGAGGTAGTCGAGAATATTTACGGTGTGAGGAAACAATACCGTCTGTCTTGGTGAATGATTAATGTAATACTCCCCTATCTCCACTGACAAATCGTTATCAATTATATTAAAGTGAATTAAAGTGTCCGAAAAACGTTTCCATCTTAGTTCATCCTTATCTATTTTATCATCGCGATACAACGCCCACAATTGCTCATTAATTTCCTGATATGTTGAAATAAAAACGTTAGGAGAAATGATTCGATTACTTAGTTTGTATCTAACATAAATATCTTGTAATACCTTCTTAGAGTTCTCATCAAAATGCCAGAGCGTTCTGTCTAAATCAAAAAATATGTGTTCGTATATTTTACTCATGCACTAATTAAAAAAGTCCTCTCGAAATGCTCGAGAGGACTTTTTTATAAACGTGTAATAAAGAGTAACTACCTAGTTACAATAAATTTAGCAACGCTTCTTTCTGTACCGGATTCTAATGAAAGAATATAAGTACCTACGCTAAGTTCTGATGCGTTGAATTTAATCTTGTGATTTCCTTTAGGTTTAACACCTAAATCCATTGTTTTAACCAAGGTTCCCACTAAATTGTAGATGTTAACCTTAGTTTCTGATTTTACATTTAAATCAAATTCTAACATTCCAACATTATTTAATGGGTTTGGATAAATGTTTAAGTTAGAAACAAAACCATTATTAGCAGCAGTTAAGAAATCATCATTGTCATCAATTCCTGTTTCCAAATCACTAGTAATAAAAAATCCTCTACCGTGAGTTCCTAATACTATTCTACCAGGGAACAATGCATCCGGAACTCTGTTTGTAATTTGCTCAACAGCCATAACAGGTGTGTGACCAACAATACCACTTTCATCTGTCCATAAATAAGGACCAGGGGTAAAGGCATTGTCCAAAGTCCAAACACCAAAATCAGTTCCTACAATAAGTTTATTATTGTCGTTAAAATCAATCTCAGGTTCATATGCTGGCATTTTTGGTAAATCACCTTGTATAGAGGTGAAGGTCATCGCTGTTGTTGCATTTGTACATTTATACACTTTATTTGCCGTACTATAGCCACCAGTGGTAACAATAATATTATCAATATTATTTGGGTCACAGGCAATACCAGTTACCAACCCCGTGGTACCTGAACTAATACCATTACCCACTACAGGTTGTGGAATAATGGAAACACCAGACCTAATATCTAATGCTAAAGAATCATTCCCAGCATTTAAATTACTATATCTCCTAACACCTCCTGAGGTACCTACAAAAAGATGGTTGCCATCAGCGGAAAACTCCATGCAAATAATATTACCAATTGGTAATCCAATTCTATTCCATTCATTGGTTAAAGATGCTAATCGAGCAGCTTCCCTAGTAAGGTAAACACCCACAGGGGTAGCATATGCAAACCTATTTTGAATGTAATCCTGTAAATATAAAGTATCTGTTGTATCAACAAACATTGTAACAGGTGGATAATAAGCTAAAGGCATACCGCTTGTTAGCCCATTGTAATAAAACGCCTCATTAGCTAATAGAGTATCTGGTCCAGTAAAAGTTACCATAACTGTGTCCACACTAGTAACATCATAATTACTTTCCCAGTTTTCAATCACTGTATGGAATGGCATATTAGCACTAGAAACGTAATCAAATAACTCAGGATCCCAAAAACCACCTCCAGCTGATGTTTGAGATGTTCTCCATAAAGCCCCAAATTGGGCTGTACCATAAGCAATACCGCCAGAATGGCTTGAAAAAGCAACATCAAATCCATCTCCATAAGTTTGCCCATCAAAAGGTCTTAAGTCTATCGTTCCTAAAGGAGATAGTTCACCAAAAGATTGATATGTAAACATTAAATCTCCATTATCTTGAGAACCACCTAATAACCATCCTATATCAGAAATTACAGCATCGTAAAAAGTAACGGTATTGTATCCATAGTTTTTCTCGAACCAAGTTGTTCCACCATCTGTGGATTTATCCACACCGCCATCACTACCAATATAAATAGTATTAGCCGTTGTCCATTCTATCGCATGTTTATCAGCATGTACATCGTATGGGCTAAAAGGGTTTTGAAAATCACCCAATGTTGAAGCTAACAACCAACTTCCTCCAATAGGATTAGAAGTAGGGTTATATTGCCACTCAAACATTCGGATACCACCAACCATGATATTTCCCCAATCTGCAGGATTAACATCAATACACTGATCATATCCTCCTTGCCCTGTAGTTGCAGATCCATCTCTCCTCATAGGGTCAATAGCCGCAGAGCCTCCTGGTACAATCTCTTGCCAGATTAATCCTTTATCTAGCGAAATTCTAAGTGTTGTCATATTACCAAGGTTATTTGTACCTACATAATACATTACATTAGAGTTAGAAGGCGCAACCGAAACAGAGGTTCGGTTTGTTCCTAAACCAACCGTATGTTTTGTAAATGGACCTAAGTTAAAATTACCATCATTTGGAGCAGTATAAATTTTACCTGAAAATCCAACTATAATGGAGCCATTAGCATGAACGTCAATTGAGCTTACACTACCTGTTTCTAAAATAGACGGTATATTTTCAATCGCATTGTACCAACCACCAGCCTGAGATATTACCGTTGGGTAAGTTGGTTGTCCGTTTATATTATTAGGACCAGTAGGATCAGCATATAGCATCCCGTTGGTTGTTCCAATGTACAATCTATTGCCATAAGAAGCAATATCATTCGTGAATTCCCATATCGTAACACTAGTTTGAGGAACTGTACCAGTTCCAATCACGGGTAAAACATCTCCAGTAGATGGCACATATTCATAAACCCCATTTCCTATTTGAGCGCCTTCACCATTCCCGTTATGACCTTCAAATTCTGAACCTGTTCCAAAAAATATTCTTCCATTGTCCGTTTGGGTTAAACAAGATATCGATAAACCTGCTCCAAGGGTTCCTTGCTGACCGGATATCGGAGCCCAGTTATTACCCGCATCTGTTGAGCGAAATAAACCTCCAGCAACACTACCAGCATAAACAATGTTAGGATTACTCTGGTCAACCAAAATTGCTCTAGTTCTACCACCCTGATCATCTGGACCCATTTGAGTCCAACCATTATTATTTATAATAAAAGGAGATTTATTATTACCAGTTTTAGCCATTAATGCAATTTGG
>JBFIEB010000167.1:0-6374 GCA_041603555.1 Vicingaceae bacterium | reverse complement strand
TTGATTCCCCTTATGATGGATATTGTTTTATTTCCATTCCGCTTTTTCTATAAAATATATTTTGCACTTTATTTTGCGGTATCGTTGATACTATTTTATCCCATTTTCAGAATTCTTTTACTTAAAAGAGAAAGATTCCCTTTTGCTTTTAAGCTAATGAGAATTTATTCAAAATTGTGGCTTTTATGCTGTGGCATTTATACAACCATAAAAGGCAAAGAAAATATTATCAAAAAGCAACCTTATATAATTTGTGCCAATCATAGCTCATTTATAGACATCCCTTGCATATATACATTATTTGACGATTACTTTGTATTCACCGGCAAAAAAGAAATAGAAAAATGGCCTTTATTCAGAATGTTTTATACTTCTGGAATGAATGTATTAGTGGATAGAAAAAATAAACAATATGCCTTAAGAGGATTTAAAAAAATGATGAGAGTATTAGATGCTGGAGTTCCTTTGGTTATTTTTCCAGAAGGAACTATTTCAAAAAAAGCTCCTCAGCTAACAGAATTCAAATCAGGGGCTATCACATTAGCCATAAAAAAACAAATACCCATTTTACCTATAACATTTACAACAAACTGGAAAAGACTTCAGCGAAAAGGCTTTTTTAAGGGAAAAGCTGGGCCCGGAATATCACAAATTATAATACACCCTTTGATTTCAACAATAGGAAAAACAAAAACTGAAATCAACTCTTTAAGAAAAGAACTAAATTTAATTATCAATAGTCCATTAAGTGAAAAATATGGGGTTTAACTCAAACTGATAAATCGATATAATTGTGCTCTAGGAAATTATTAAATTTTAGGTGATTATTGAAACTATATCTGGGAAATCCAGATTAACACTAAAATCAGATTATTCTTTCGCTCCAATAGTTATATGTTATTATGAAGTCTTTTATTCTTGGATTCCTAATTATTTAAAATTTAATTCTTAATCGCCCAAACATGATTTAACTCATACTTAAGTAGCAAAACTGTGGATAAATTTGAGAATAGGGTTATAAATGAGGATGTCCTATTCATCTTCTAAATTAAGGTGGTTATGCAAAAAAAAATAGCAATTATAGTTCTTGCGATATTTATGTCTAACTGGATTCTTGCACAAGATAATAATGTTGTGAAAGAATCTTTTAAAGTATGGGGAAATTGTGAAATGTGCAAAACTACTATCGAAAAATCTGTTAAATCAGTAGATGGAGTTAAATCTGGCAAATGGATTGTATCAGAACAAAAAATGACAGTAAAATTTGATGCTTCCAAAACTTCTCTGAATGAAATTAAAAAAGCTATTGCTGCTGTGGGTTATGATACTGAAGAGTTCAGAGCAACGAACGAAAGTTATAATAAATTACATCATTGTTGTCAATATGAAAGGCCCAAGGAATAAACCTAATTCCCTAAAAATTTAATTATGAAAAATAATTTAATCCCATTTTTGATTTTTATTATCCCCTTAGTTGTACTACAGAGTTGTTCAAAGAAAAGAGGTTGTAATGACGAAGACGCATGCAATTTTGATAGCTCAGCTGAAAAATATGATGGCTCATGCACTTACCCTGTAATATGGTACTCTGACCCTGATAAAGATGGATTTGGTGACCCTAATACTTCTCTTATCCAATGCAATCAACCTACAGGTTATGTTGATAACGCAAATGGTGCAATCGGAATTCCTGCGCCAGATTTTACAGCCTTAGATTGTGATGGAATTTCACATAATTTGTATGCTGAATTGAATGCTAAAAAAATAATAGTAATTATTTGGGTAATGCCTTGTTCTTCATGTGTTACCGAACCACTAAATGCGTCAAGCATTGTACAAAGTTATTCGACCAACTATCCTGGACGAGTAGTGTTTTATATGGTAGATGATTATGCAAATACTAATTGTGTCGGAATGCAAGGATGGGCATCATTTTATGGAATTACCAACTGTACCATGTTTTCAGATGCTGCTATAAACATGGCAGATTATGGTGTTCCAGGGATGCCAAAAACTGTAGTTATTGGTGGGTTTAATCATCAGGTTTATTTTAATAAAAATGAATCAACTGTTGGCTTGGGTGCAGCAATAGATCAAGCTCTTATAGATAACCCTTAGTAAGTTCTATTTTGAGATTGACAATTATAGATGACTATACTTAAAAAGAAATAACATGCGTTTTATCATTATCTTTTCTGTAATGGCGCTTTCTTACGAAGTAAGCTATGCCCAAGGTTGCTGTTCCGGTGGAGGTGCTAATCCGATAGCTGGTTCAGCATCTACTGGAGTACTAGAAAAAAATCAAATGGAGATTTCAGGAAGTTATCAATTTAATTACTCTGATGTTTATTATGCTGGAGATAGTGATACCTTAAATATGATCGATGCGCTAAGCAGTAGTTATTATTTTTTAAGAGTTGATTATGGTATTTCTGATAAACTTACCATGTCTGTTGCTTCTGGATACTATGCTCACAAGACTTTAGTGGAACTAGGGCTTAAAGATACTATTACTTCCGGTGGACTTAGTGACCTAATATTATTTCCACGTTATGGCATCCTTAATAAAAAAACCGAAAATACTCGAACAGAAATAACTTTAGGATTGGGATTAAAAATACCTTTAGGGTCGAGTACCGACTCCAATATAGTTGGGTATAACGGTGAAAATCCCGTTTATGCGACCTCTCCAGCCACAGTTCAAGCTTCATCTGGCTCTCAGGATTTAATGCTTTATACTTTTTTGTATCATGGCTATCCAAAAAGTAAATCAAGATTTTTTGCAAATGTTCTTTATGTAAAAAAAGGATATAACGCTATAGGTCAAAAATATGGTGACTATGCTAGTATTGGGATATTTGCAGGAAAAACCGTTTTAAAAAAAGTAGGACTAACAGCGCAAATTAAAGGAGAATGGATTGGTAAAATGAAAGTTGCAAAGACAGTCAATCAAGTTGATTTAGCGATTTACGGTATTGATCTTTATTCTAATGGGTCTAAGAAATTATTTTTTATTCCTCAGGTTAGCTACACTCATAAAAATTTTACTTTGTTTGCTACTTCGGAATTTCCTTTATATCAATACTTAACTGGCGTACAAGTTGGCTCTTTGTATCAGGTTACAACAGGATTGACTTATCGCTTTTACACAAAAAAATCTAAAATAATTCCTGATAATACTTTTGAACTTTTACCTATTTCTCCTGAGTAGAGATAGCTAACTGTAAATGATTAAAAATTTTGATGAAACTTTACTGAATGAATTGGTCTATAATTATTATTATTTGCCTTGTTTACCCATTGTTTGGCATTGGTATTTATTTAATAAGAAATCGTATAAATAAAATAAAAAACTTCAGCTATGTTGTGTTAATACCTGTATTTCTGAGTTTTATTATCGGAATAGGAATTTTATCGTATGCTATAACAAATAGGTAAAAAAACCCTTAATTCAACTGGTTTTTCAGTCGCCTAAAACTACAAAAAATGAAGTTTTGAATGGTGTCAAAAGGAGTTGAATGATCAATGATTAGGCATTCTATTTTTGAAAATTGATTAGCAAACAATTTAACCATTGATTGCTCTGAATACTGTTTAACTTCAATTCCACTACATTTTGTTGGCCCTTGATCTGAAAACGTTCCGATAAGCAAAATACCATCAGAATTGAGGTTTTTATGTGTAGTTTCTATATAGTTATTAATTTCATTCTCGTCAGTTAAAAAGTGAAATGCTGCTCTATCATGCCACAAGTCATATTGTTCTTCGGGTTTAAAATTAGCAATATCTGTTACTATACATTTTACTAGTTTAGCTCGCTGCCCTAATCTTGTTTGAGCTCTTTCAATAGCATTAGTAGAAATATCAAGCACTGTTATATTTTGATATCCCAAATCCAATAAATGATCCACCAAAAAACTATCTCCACCACCAACATCAATAATTTTAGCAGTTAGTGGCAACCCAAAACCTGTAATAAAATCTATTGAAGTTTGAGGTGTTAGCTGATACCAACTCACATCTTTAAGATCCTTAGTGGAGTATATATTTTCCCAATGCTTTTTTCTATCCATAATAGCCTCTAATATAATACAGCAAAGAAAGGGAAATATTATTTTAGTTTACTTCAAAAGTATTTCCACTCAAAAACAAATCATTTAACGAGTTAAATTTACTGTTGGTTTGTTCCTTTCCTCGTTGCTGGTGCAATGCTTGGTCATACACATTTTTTTCCACGTTCCGTATTACCCCCATTGCAATGGGCATTTGGGGCAACTTCATACGAGTCAACATATAATGTAGTGTTGGGTTGGCTAAGGTTTCATCGTGTACTAAAATGTCTACTTCAGTTATACCATTTTCTCCGAGAGTAACCACTTCTAAATCCAAACCATTTAAACGTAATCCTTTAGTGTTATCTGCTCCAAACAACATAGGTTTTCCGTGTTCTAAGATCAATTGATTGTCTAGTTTGGTTTCTTTACCAGTAATGGCAGCATGTACTTTATCGTTAAAAATGACACAGTTTTGCAATACTTCTACTAGCGATAACCCTTGATGTTTTTCTGCTTCCACCATTACATTGGTCATCAATTTTACATCAGTATCAGGTACTCGTGCATAAAAACTACTTTGAGCCCCTAATGCTAATTCAGCAGGGTTAAATGGATCTTCTACTGTTCCATGGGGAGAAGATTTGGTAACTTTTCCACGTTCTGAGGTAGGAGAATATTGTCCTTTGGTTAAGCCATAAATTTCATTGTTAAACAAAATTAAATTCATATTTACATTTCGTCTAATAGCATGTATAAAGTGATTTCCTCCTATGGCCAAAGAATCGCCATCTCCAGAAACCACCCAAACACTTAGGCTAGGATTTGCCACTTTTACACCTGTTGCAATGGCTGCAGCTCTACCATGTATGGTATGAAAACCAAAAGTATCTACATAATATGGAAAACGAGAAGAGCAACCAATTCCTGAAACAAAAGTAACGTCCTCTTTTTTGAGTTCTAGCTCAGCCAAAGCTCTTTGTACTGCACTTAACACCGCATAATCACCACAACCAGGACACCATTTTACTTCTTGGTCGCTGGCAAAATCTTTTGGCTTTAATGGGCAATTTTCTGTTACTGTCTCCATTTTATGCTTCCTCCAAAATTTCGTTAAACTTGTTTTTTAAATCGGCAATCTTAAACGGCAATCCTTCTACTTTATTAAATTGCTCGTAGCCAAACTGAGGGTATTGCCCTCTTAAATAATTGGCAAACTGTCCGTTATTTAATTCACATACCAATATTCTATCATATTTCTCAAATATCTCTGCCGTGTTTTGAGGTAATGGATTAATGTAGTTGAAATGGGTAAAAGCAATGTCTTTCCCTTCTTTCTGCAATTCGTTTACTGCTCCAAACAAAATACCAAACTGACCTCCCCATCCAACAACCAATAGCTTTTTAGCTCCTGCTCCCTTTACTCGCTGTAAAGGAATAAAGTTTGCGATTCTATTAATTTTATTTTGGCGAGTTTCTACCATAATTCCATGGTTTTGTGGATTATGAGATACACAACCAGTACATTCATCTTTTTCTAATCCACCAATGCGGTGCTCCATTCCTTTGATGCCTGGTTTTACCCACCATCGAGCTAATTTCTCAGCATCCCTATCATATGCTTTCCAGTTTGGATTGTAAGCATCCAATGTTCTTGGATGAATATCTGGTAAGTCTTCTGTGCGTTTAATCTTCCATGGTTCTGCTCCATTTCCTAAATAACTTTCTGTTAAAAGAATTACTGGAGTCATATGCTCTAACGCAATTCGTGTAGCTTCAAAAGCCCAATCAAAACAATCGGCCGGTGTGCTGGCTGAAATTACTACTAAAGGACATTCTCCATTTCTTCCGTATAATGCTTGCATTAAATCACTTTGCTCAGTTTTGGTAGGCAAACCCGTTGATGGCCCCCCACGCTGTACGTTGACAATCACCAATGGCAATTCAGTCATTACAGCCAAACCTATCGCTTCACCTTTCAATGCCATACCTGGTCCTGATGTAGTAGTGATGGAAACATCACCCGCAAAGCTCGCTCCAATGGCAGAACAAATTCCAGCTATTTCATCTTCTGCTTGGACAATTTTAACACCCGCCCATTTATGTTTGGTCAATTCATGTAAAATGTCTGTTGCTGGAGTAATTGGATAAGAACCTAAAAATAATTCCTTTTCTGCTTTTTCTGCTGCTGCTAAAAATCCCCAAGCTGTTGCTTGATTTCCTGTAATGTTACGATAAGTTCCTGGCTGTTTTTTAGCAGGTAATACCGTAAAGGATGATTTAATAGCTTCAATAGTTAATGCATAATTCCACCCGGACTTT
>JBFIEB010000166.1:0-6422 GCA_041603555.1 Vicingaceae bacterium | reverse complement strand
CTACAACAGATGGGGGCAACTTGTTTTTGAATCAACTGATATCGAATATGGTTGGGACGGTACTAAAGGGGGTACCCCTCTTAATCAAGGTGTCTTCGTATATAAAGTATACATCACTATGTTTGACGGTGGAGTCATTGATCAAACTGGTAATATAACGCTTATTCGATAAAATTAGAAAAATGAAATTAATTAAGAACATATTAATATTATCAGTGGCTTTATTGACTTTTTTTGACGTTCAAGCTCAAACACCAATAACTGTTTGTCCTCAACTTAATTCCTTTACTGGGATGACTAGAGGCTACCATTTTACAGCTCCTACCAACTTTACTATTTGTGGGATATATGTTGAAGATGATATGTCAACTCTATTTCAAAGTGTAGCAATTGTTAGATTTACTTCTGCTGCTCCACCAGCTTACAATGCGACCACAAATGCGTTTGTAACGCTCTTTCAAAATTTAAATTATGCGCCAAACAACATGATTGCTGTACCAAATGTTGCAATTAATGCAGGTGATATTATTGGAATATATGGATCTAGAGGAGCAAATTCTATAAATAGCTATGGTTCTCCAAACTGCCCACTTATTATAAGTGGATTTCCTACAACAGCTCAAAGAAGTGGTATGCAATTCGATTTAGCTGCTGGTCCAGGTATGCATGACATATGGAGTGAAGTAAATTATAATATTGGAAGGGTAACTATGTATACCGGTTGTTGCCCAACACCTACTGCAATACCTTCTGTTGCTGGAGATACAACAGTTTGTGAAGGTGATGTTATGACCTATACTGCTCAAGCTCAATCAGGGGCAACTGCTTACAATTGGACCGTTCCTGCAGGAGCTACAATTACAGCAGGTCAAAACACACCTACTGTGACTGTAACTTGGAATACTGCACCTGGAGGAAATGTTTGTGTGGACTGGACAGATAGTTGCTCTACAAGTGCTCAAACCTGTATAAATGTAGTGGTGGCTCCAACGCCTACTGCAACAGTCCCGCTTAACAATACTTATTGTCATAATACTTCTGTTCCTGCAAGTGCTTTTACAAGTATTCCTGCCGGAGCAACATTTACATGGACCAACTCTAATACTGCAATTGGATTAGTTGCTTCAGGAACTGGAAACACACCTGCTTTTACTGCTACTAATGCTACGGGATCTCCTATTACAAGTACAGTTACTGTTATTCCAACCTCTGCAAATGGGTGTATTGGATTACCAGTTACATATACTATTACAATAGACCCAATTGTAACTTCCAGCACAAATGTTGATGTTTGTCAAGGTGATAGTATTTTGATAAATGGAAATTATTATTCAACAGCTGGAAATTACACAGATACTCTTGCCTCTGCTAATGGGTGTGATAGTATTGTAACTTATGTTTTAACTGTAAACATCGTTTCCGTTGCAACAAGCAATGTAGTGATATGTCAAGGTGATAGCGTTTTATTAAATGGGAATTACTACTCAACTCCAGGAAGCTATCCTTTTACATTTACAAGTGTTTTTGGTTGTGATAGTACTATTAATTATGTAGTGACAATTTCTACCCCTCTTACATATAATGTTACTGGAGGTGATTCTATTTATTTGGGGCAATCCGTATCATTAGCTGTGGTTCCAGGTACATTTGGCAATACTTATTCATGGTCTCCTCCTACTGGATTAAGTTGTCTCTTTTGTCAGAATCCAATTGCAACTCCACCGACAAGTACTTGGTATTATGTTACAGTTATAGATCCAAGTGGCTGTCCAACATATGATAGTGTATATGTTGATGTTGATCCTACATCAAATATATATATCCCTAATATCTTCTCTCCTAATGAAGATGGTAACAATGATATATATTTAGTGAGAGGACAAGGAATCGAACTGTTTAATATGATGATTTTTAATCGCTGGGGGCAAAAAATATTTGAGTCAGATGATATCGATAATGGCTGGGATGGAACCAAAAATGGTAAACACTTAGGTCAAGGTGTTTTTGTCTACAAGATTCACGCAACAATGTATGATGGCGGGAGTATTAATCAAACCGGCAACATTACTTTAATAAGATGACGATATGATGAAGAAGATAATTATAATCCCATTATTGTTTTTGAGCTTTATAAGTTTTAGTCAAGATATTCATTTTAGCCAATTTATGAATTCTTCTTTCCTATATAACCCTGGAAACACGGGAATGATAAATGGAGATCATAGGTTTTTGTTGGATTATAGAACACAATGGGGCAGCATAGCTAAACCTTACGACACTTATGCTTTCACTTATGATACGAAAGTTTTTAAAAAAATGACAAATAATACTAAAATGGGTATTGGTATCGGGGCATATAAGGATGTTGCTGGAGATACCGAATTTGGTACAACAGCTATACTTCTATCATCAAGTGCAATGATGAAATTGGATGATTTTAATTCATTATCTGTTGGCTTGCAAGGTGGAATAATGCAAAATTCCATCAACAATAATATGAGATGGGGAAATCAATACGATGGAGATGGATATAATGCTCTTATGCCGTCATATGAAACTGGAACATTTAATTCAACTCCGTTCGTTGGAGATTTTAATGCAGGGGTTGTGTGGAATTATGGTGCTGCATCCCAAACAGTAATGACAAATGATATGTTTAGTGCTCAAATAGGTCTTTCTGTTAGCCACTTAAGTAGACAAAAAATAAAAATTACAAATTATAATGAAAGCATTTATAATAGAATTACCCTCCATGGTAAATCTTTTATAAGTATTCAAAACACGCCTTTTGCTGTTATTCCTGGGTTTATGTGGCAAAAACAAGGTCCCTCTAGTGAGCTTGTTCTCGGAACATATATGAGAACTAAACTGAAAACCGAATCTAGATATACTGGTTTTTTTAAAGAAAGTGCGATGGCGTTCGGCTTGTTTTATAGACTAGGAGATGCATTTATTCCAAAAGTGACATTAGAGATATTCAACTTTAACCTTGGTATAAGTTATGATATAACTGTTGGGGGGTTATCAGGAGCTGGGGGGTTAGAAATCTCGCTTCAGTATTTTATACCTAGTGAAATGAGGTACGGAAAAGGTACTACTCCGAAAATGTATTAATATAAATTATGAGGTTTCTTTTAAAATTAACTTTTCTAACAATCGCTTTATTTTCTCTAGTAGGAATAAATTCGAATGCTCAACCCTTAGTGAATATTAAAAATAAGACTGAAATTCCTGCAGAAAGGGACATGTATTCAAAGGCTTATTTAAAAGAAAATGGCGATAAGGAAGTTCTTTTTTCTGGTTCACCTCTTCATTACAAAAAAAATGGCGTTTGGGAATCAATTATCACAAATATTATTGCTGATAACTCAGGATATAAAAATGAGACTAATGTTATTCAATCTTTTTTTCCCGCTATCTCTAATAATGTCAATAAAATAAAATTAAGTGCTAATTCTGAAGAAATATCTTTTCGCACTAAAAAGAATATGGTTCTTTATAACGGTCAAACTGGGCTTAATACAATAAATACTTTCCCCAATATCTCTGTTGCTACTGTTAATGGCAACTCTATAAACTACCCAAATATTTTCACAGGAGTTTCAGATGAATACACAATTCTAAATGGTGAGGTGAAAAATAATATTGTTTTAAACTCAATACCTAATGAATTGAATAATGTTTCTTCTGGATATTTTGGTTTTCAAGAAACAATAGAACTTCCAATTGGATGGAATATAAAATCTTTGGATAAAAGTGGAAATGCATTAACATCTTCCCCTTTAATAATATTTAATGCTAAAGGAGAGCATGTTCTTACCATTCCAGAACCAATCACAATTGACAATTCTGGTGATTTTGAATCTGATGGAGCAAATATGATTCAATGTAAATATTTATTAACGCAAAATAATAATCAATGGACGCTTTCTACATTGGTTCCTGTCGATTGGTTAAAAAATGACGCAACTAAATATCCCGTTTCTATTGATCCAACTGTTGTTATACCAGGCACTATAGGAGGATGGCAGTCTCCAGTTAATTCGGTAGATAATAATGGTTTTGTTTTTATAGGTGTATGCTGTGGAAATGGAATTCATAGAGCATATATTAAGTTTAATACCGCATCTATTCCTGATAACTCTTGTGTTACTCTCGTTGAATTACAAGTTCTTGTGAATGGTGTTGGGGGGGCAGCAAGTGAAACTGTTCAGGTTTGGGATGTTACTGGAGCACCTGGTCCTTACGGAGCAATTAATCCCGCTGCTTTCAATGACTTTGGTACAGGCACCATGTTTACATCATTCCCAATAACAGGAACAGGAACATATGGCTATTATAATCTAGGCCCTGCTGCAGCTGCCTTGTTACAAGCACAATTACCACTTGATTGGTTTCAGCCAGCTATGATTTTTGTTAATGAACCTTCTACTAATTGGAAAAGAATAACTGGTAACTTAAGTAATTTAAGGGTTACCTATAACAGCTGCTCGCCTTGTCCTCCTCCTGTGGCTATACCAGCTATTGCTGGACCAATTTCGGTTTGTGAAGGTGATGTAGTTAACTATACTGTTCCTGCTCAAGTTAATGCCACTGCCTATAACTGGACAGTACCTGCTGGTGCTACTATTGTTGCTGGTCAAAACACAACAACTTTAACCGTAACATGGAATACTGCTCCTGGTGGTAATATTTGTATTGATTGGACCAATAACTGTCCTCTTACCAGTACTCAAACGTGTTTGGCCGTTACTGTTAACCCAACACCTACTGTAACTGTTCCTGCTAATGCTACTTATTGTCCTGGTGATCCTGTGCCTGCTAGTAATTTTGTGAGTAATCCTGCTGGAGGAACTTTTACCTGGACTAACTCTAATATGGGTATCGGATTAGGTGCCTCTGGTACTGGTAATACACCAGCTTTTAATGCTACTAATGCTACCGGTGCCCCTATTACTGGAACTATAACCGTTACCCCTACTGCTAATGGCTGTGTGGGCCTTCCTGTTACTTACACCATTACCGTTAACCCAACACCAACTGTAACCGTTCCAGCTAATGCTACTTATTGTGCAGGTGACCCTGTGCCTGCCAGTGCCTTTACTAGCAATGTTGCTGGTGCTACTTATTCTTGGACCAACTCTAATACTGGTATTGGATTAGGTGCTTCTGGTAATGGTAACACACCTACTTTTACGGCTACTAATGCCACTAGTGCTCCTATTACTGGAACAATAACAGTGACTCCTACTGCCAATGGCTGTGTAGGATTGCCTGTTACTTATACCATTACTGTTAATCCAACTCCTACGGTAACTGTTCCTGCTAATGCTACTTACTGTCCTGGTGACCCTGTGCCTGCTAGTAATTTTGTGAGTAATCCTGCTGGAGGAACTTTTACTTGGACTAACTCTAATACGGGTATCGGATTAGGTGCTTCTGGTACTGGTAATACACCAGCTTTTAATGCTACTAATGCTACCGGTGCTCCTATTACTGGAACTATAACGGTTACCCCTACTGCTAATGGCTGTGTGGGTCTTCCTGTTAATTACACCATTACTGTTAATCCAACGCCTACTGTAACTGTTCCTGCTAATGCTACTTATTGTCCTGGTGACCCTGTGCCTGCTAGTGCTTTTACTAGTGTCCCTGCTGGAGCAACGTTTACCTGGACCAACTCTAATACGGGCATTGGGCTTGGTGCTTCGGGTGCTGGTAATACTCCCGCCTTTACAGCAACTAACGCTACTGGCGCTGCGATTACTGGAACCATAACGGTTACCCCTACTGCCAATGGCTGTGTAGGTCTTCCTGTTAACTATACCATTACTGTTAATCCTACACCACCTGCTCCTACTGCTGCAAGTGTAACCATTTGTCCTAATAATTCTGTGACGTTAACTGCTACTGCCCCTGGTGGAACTTACCAATGGTTTGATGCACCTGTTGCTGGAAATTTATTATTTACTGGAGCAAGTTTTACAACTCCTGTATTAGTAGCCAATACCAGTTATTGGGTGCAAACTACTTTAAATGGCTGTGTTAGTCCTAGAACTTTAGTTACTGTAACTATTGCTCCAGCGCTTATTGTTAATGCTGGACTAGATGATACTATTTGTGATGGCAGTTCTTATACCTTAACTGTGGTTCCTAATGGCGCTGGTTACTCTTATGTTTGGGATGCTCCAGCTAACCCTGCTTTTTCAACTATTTTTAATCCTGTTGTTACTCCTACTGTTACAACCACTTATACGGTTACCGTTACTGACGCCAACAACTGTGTTGGTGTAGATAGTGTTACTATTTTTGTTAATCCAACGCCTACTGTAACTGTTCCTGCTAATGCTACTTATTGTGATGGTGATGCTGTTCCTGCTAGTGTTTTTACTAGCACTCCTGCTGGTGGAACTTTTGCTTGG
>JBFIEB010000165.1:0-6429 GCA_041603555.1 Vicingaceae bacterium | reverse complement strand
TAATACATCTACTATTTTCCCTTTACCCTCGTCTCCCCATTGAAGACCTAATAATACGTCTACTTTCATTCGTCTTTTTTATTTTTTAATAAATACCTCATGGAACTCCTTAATAATGCTCGTTTCATAATTTTATATCAATACTTTTTTAGCATCTTCAACTGTTTCTTCAATATTAAATATGCTGTTTAATTTAGTAATTACTAAAAGATTATTTATTTTTTCTGGAATATTTGTGATTACTACTTCCCCACCTCTATTTCTGGTCTGAGTAAAAATATTTATTAATATACTTAACCCTGTACTATTCATATACTGCATATCGGATAAATCGACAATTATTTTTTTAATTCCTTCATTAAAATAAAAATCTATCTCATCTAACAAGTCCTGTATTTGATCTTTACTAATCAAGTTTCCTATTAAGCAAACATGAATAAAATCTTTATCTTTTTTAATATTAAAAGAAAAACTCATCTATTTTTCATTTTTAACTGCGTAAAAATTTAATGAATGATGTAAAATACTTATATCAAACATACTTTCTAAAGTTGATTTAATGTTTTGTATTCTAGGATCACAAAACTCAATAACCTCTCCATTACTTAAAATAATATGGTCGTGTTGCTTTGAACCAAATGAACGCTCAAACTGAGCCATATTATTACCAAATTGATGTTTCCTAACCAACTTAGCAGACATCAACAACTCTATAGTATTATATAAAGTGGCTCTACTCACTCTATATTTTTTATTCTTCATAGAAATATATAATTCCTCCACATGAAAATGATCATCATTTGAATAAATTTCTTGAAGTATAGCATAGCGTTCAGGAGTTTTACGGTGTCCGTTTTCTTCTAAATAAATAGTAAATATATTTTTTACCTTCTGTTGAAGGTCCTCTCCTGTGCTCATTTCAGGTTGTTAAAGAGTAAAATTATAAATTTAATACTAATGGGAAGCAAATGTTAATGCTTTGTTGAAAAGTTATTCCTTATCAATTCGTTCGATTCTCTTAACTCCTTTTACCTTATTTAATTTGCTTATTAAATTAGTAAGATGAGAGGTATCCTGAACAAATACCATTACACGCCCCTCAAAAATTCCATCATGGCTATCGAAGCTAATCGACTGCATATTAACATGCAGCTCATTAGAAATAATTTGGGTAATATCATTAACGATTCCAACATCATCAATTCCAATAATTTTTAATCCTGTTAAAAATGCAATTTCTTGTTCCTCTATCCAACGTGCTTTAATAATTCGATAAGCGTATCGAGACATTAATTGAACTGTATTTGGACAACCCGTTTTGTGAATTTTAATTCCTTCAGTGACTGTAATAAATCCATAAACCTCATCTCCAGGAATTGGATTACAACAATTAGCAAGCTTATAATCCAACTTCTCCATATTGTCTCCAATAACTAAAATTGCCTTTTTAGATTTTGGGATTGCCTCTTTCCGTTGCCCAAAATAACTTTTAACTCTTTTTTGGATAGTTCTTTTGGGGCGTAAAACACCTTTTCTAACCTCAAACTCTTTCAATTGAGTTAAATCAATCTGATTTATGGCAACCCTGTAATACAATTCTAATTCGGATGGAACCTTATAATATACCTGTAATTCTTTTATACTAATGTTTTCGTAAGAGATTTTTAATTTTTTAAACTCTCTATCTAAAATAATTTTTCCTTCTCTTGCTATGATTCTTTTATCATCCTTTAAGGATGATTTTATTTTTGCTCTTGCTCGATGGGTTTGAACAAAATTCAACCAATCTTCTTTTGGCTTTTGTTTATTAGATGTCAATATTTCAACTTGGTCTCCACTATTTAATTGATGGCTCAATGGTACTAACTTGTTATTTACTTTAGCACCTAAACAGTTGGTGCCTACCTGTGTATGAACGGCAAATGCAAAATCTAAAGCACTCGCACCCGTAGGCAAACTTTTCATATCCCCGTTAGGTGTAAAAACATAAATTTCGTCAGTAAATAAATTCAGTTTAAAATCATCAATTAATTCCAATGCATTTTCATCTGCATTTTCAAGTAATTCTCTTACTTGATTAATCCAGATATCAAACTGACTTTCAACACCACCCTCTTTGTACTTCCAATGAGCTGCAAATCCTTTTTCAGCAATATCATCCATCCTCCGAGTTCTAATTTGAACTTCTACCCATTTACCGGTAGGACTCATTACTGTAGTATGCAATGATTCATAACCATTTGCCTTTGGGGCAGAAATCCAATCCCTTAATCGCTCGATATTTGGTTGATAATAATCCGTTACCACAGAATAAACTTGCCAACAGTCAGATTTCTCATCAATCTCTGTTTCAGAATCAATAATAATTCTAATGGCAAATAAATCATAAACTTCTTCAAAAGGAACATTTTTAGTTACCATTTTATTCCAAATTGAAAAAATTGATTTAGGTCTACCCTTAATTTCGAACTTCAATCCTTTTTCTTCTAAGGCAACTTTTAACGGTGATGAAAATTTACTGATAAACCTTTCTCTAACTGCCTGAGTCTTTTTTAATTTTGAACGAATCTCTTCAAACAATTCAGGCTCTTGACATTTCAAAGATAAATCCTCTAATTCTAATTTTATAGAATGCAATCCCAGTCGATGTGCTAAGGGTGCATATAAGAAAAGTGTTTCTGATGCAATTTTCAATTGCTTATCTCGTCTCATCGAACCAATGGTTCGCATATTATGTAATCTATCTGCTATCTTTATTAAAATAACTCTTACATCTTCCGATAGTGTTAGTAAAATTTTTCTAAAATTTTCAGCTTGAAGCGAAACATTGTAATCGACAACTCCGGATATCTTAGTTAATCCTTTAATAATTAAAGCTTCCTTTTCTCCGAATTGAGTTTTAATATTATCTAATGTGATTTCAGTATCCTCAACTGTATCATGCAACAATGCACAAATAATAGAAGTAGCTCCTAAACCTATTTCTTCTGCGCATATTCTAGCTACAGCAATAGGATGATAAATATATGGTTCGCCTGATTTTCTTCTGTCATTTTTGTGAGCCTCTAAGGCTACATCAAAAGCTTTTCTAACACGTTTTTTTGTTGCCGCATCTTTTTTAGAATGAACAGCCGACTTCATCAAAGCTTTATAGGCTGCTAAAATTTCTTTATTCTCTTTTTCTAAATCTATCTCAGGCATTTAACTCAACAGTTTTCATATTTCCAATTTCTATGTTTGCCTTCTGCCAACCACTCCAACATTTGATTAATTCTTTTTTCTCGAGTAGCATCCCTTTTCGCTTCAGTAATCCACTCCACATATTCTTTTTTGTGAGAATAAGAAAACGCACTAAAGACTTCATCAGCTATTGGATTATCCTTTAAAACAGCTTGTAGATACTCTGGCACCATTAATTCTTTTTTTGATTGGGATGATTTTGGCACCATAATTCCTTTCTCATTAAGCACAATCGCTTCTTGCATTAAACTCAATATAATTTCATCAGAAGGTAAATCATTTAGAGACTTAATCTTACCAAAACTTCCCATACCATCAACACTAGAATCTAGTCCTTTAATTAATTTCTGTTTCCAAAATCCGAAGCTACAATGTTGTTTGAATGAGGCCATATTAAATAACATCCCTTTATATTCAAAATTTGGCATTCCCCACTTAATGCTCTCTTCTATATCTGGATGAGATTCATGAACCAAATCTCTTAACCTAGATAAAATTGGCTGAGCAAAATTGGCTGATTCTGCAATGTATTCATCAACTTTTGGATTTTTCATTTTCATACTCTTTCTATTACCGTTGCATAACCTTGACCTACACCTATACACATTGTTACTAAGGCATACTTTTTATTTGTTTTTTGAAGTTCGAGTGCTGCAGTTTGTAAAATTCTTGAGCCTGTCATTCCTAGTGGGTGACCAATAGCTATCGCTCCGCCATTTGGATTAATTCTAGAATCATCATCAGCCAATCCCATTTTACGAGTACAAGCTAAACTTTGTGCTGCAAACGCCTCATTTAATTCAATCACATCCATATCAGACATAGTTAAGCCAGCTCTTTTTAAAGCTTTTTCTGAAGCATAAACTGGACCTATTCCCATAATTCGAGGTTCCACCCCAGCAATTGCACTCGAAACAATTCTAGCCATTGGTTTTAAGCTATATTTATTTGCGGCTTGTTCTGATGTTATTAACATCGCTGCTGCACCATCATTTAACCCGGAAGAATTACCTGCTGTAACACTTCCTCCTTCTTTCTTAAAAGCTCCTCTTAAACCTGACAAGCCTTCTAAGGTTGTATTTGGTTTTATAAATTCATCTTTGTCAAAAATGATAGCATCTTTTTTTCGTTGAGGAATTTCAACTGTAACAACTTCTTCAGCTAATCTTCCATTCTTTTGTGCAGCGGTAGCTTTCATCTGACTCCAGTAAGCAAATTTATCTTGGTCTTCACGACTAATATTATATAGCTCAACCAAATTTTCAGCAGTTTGTCCCATCCCATCTGTACCATATAATTCTTGCATTTTTGGGTTAATAAATCTCCACCCAAAACTAGAATCATACATTTTTGAATCGGTTCCATAAGGTTTTGCAGATTTAGAAATTACATAAGGTCCTCTTGACATATTTTCTACTCCACCAGTTACATAAATTTCTCCATCTCCTAACTTAATAGCCCTTGAAGCATTGATTGCTGAAGCCATTCCAGATGAACATAATCGGTTAATTGTTTCACCACCAACTTGCCAAGGTAACCCAGCTAATAATCCGCACATTCTTGCTACATTTCTATTATCTTCACCCGCTTGATTTGCACAACCAAAAAGCACATCTTCTATCTCTTCCTGAACAACAGATGGATTTCTTTTCATTAATTCTTTGATAACAATAGCGCCTAAATCATCTGTTCTAACCACAGCCAAAGTACCTCCAAAATTTCCTATTGGGGTTCTGATAGCATCAATAATATATGCTTCCTTCATCTATAAATTTTTAAGATTTTATTCGTTGTAAAGTTACGAATTACGCCAAACAAACGCTATATACCATTGGTAAATAATTAGAGATGCTTTTCCAGTTTTCACCCAAATCATTACTCACGAATAAATTACCCGTGGTTGTTCCAAAAACTAAATCATCACCATTAAAATCTAAACAATGACGATAAACGATATCGTAACAATTTCCTTGAGGCAATCCATTCGAATAACTTTGCCAAGTTTTCCCCCCATCATCTGTTCTACAAACTTGTAATTTTCCATCAACAGCAACCCTAACTCCATCGCTAACTCCTGGTACAACCCATGCTATGTTTTCGTCATCAGGATGCACTTCTACAGCAAATCCAAAATTAGCCGGTCCATTTTCTTCGCTAATATCATCCCAATTTTTACCACCATCTGTTGTTCTAAAAATACCACAATGATTTTGTTGCCACATTATATCTGGGTTACTGGGGCTAATTTCTAATAAGTGAGGATCTTGACCAATTTCAGCATCGGGTTCAGGTAAAAAATCAGCTTTTAATCCTTTATTTCTTGGTTCCCAAGTTATGCCTCCATCTACTGTTTCAAAAACACCAGCACAACTAATTGCTATATAAATATGGTTTTCATCTCTTGGGTCTGTACAAATAGAATGAATACCAGGTTTATCTCTTCCTCCACCAAACCACTTATCTCTCGATGGATGATCCCATAAACCTCTATTTAAAGAAAATGAATCACCATTATCGGCACTTTCAAACAAACCACCTGGATCTGTTCCAAACATTAATTTATTTCCAGCTTTTCCGGTAGCCCATATGTAACGCAAGGCTGCATCATCATCTCCAACTTTTTCACCCTCGGGATAAACTGGGGCTTTTAATTCTTCCCATGTTTTTCCTTCATCTGAAGAACGGTGTAATTTAACTCCCCAATGTCCATGGTCTAAACATGCCCACCAAGTATTCGTTGCCTCATCTACATAAGCAATAGAAACAGGTATTCCTAAAAATTCTGTTCGTTCTAATTTCCATTTACCATTTTGTTTTTGGTAAACAATTAGTCCTTTTCGTGTTCCTAATAATAGTGTACTCATAATTAACCTCCTGATAGTGCTTGAATAATGTTTATTTTATCTTTTTCTGAAATTTCATCAGTTAAATTAATTCTATCGTTAATCATATTTCCATTGATGAAAATATTAACATGTTGTCGTAGCTCGCCTTGTTCATGAATCAAATAAGCAGATAATCCTTTATACTTTTTATCTAATTCAATGAGTAATTCTTGAACATTATCTGCTGAAACCTCTTCAGATTTTAAATCTGGAAAAAAGCGTTTGAGTAAAGAAGTAAATTCGACCCTAGCCATTTATACCTCCCAATTTTTACTTGTTCTATAAACAGAACCCTTAAACACAC
>JBFIEB010000164.1:0-6565 GCA_041603555.1 Vicingaceae bacterium | reverse complement strand
TTTTAGAATGGTTCTTAAAAACTCACTACTTATAATCACTACCATTACTTTACCAAACAATTCTTGATATTGTTCAAAATCTGCTCTAATATGATTTGGTAAAAATGTAGGTTCAATTAACGCTATAGACTGTCTGATAAGTGCTACTAAGGATAAAATAATTATTAATCCAAGAAGAAGGGATAATATTATAGCTACTAAGTTCTCAAAAACTGAAAATATTTTAACTATTAATTCAACTTGTTTTTTTCTGTCTTTTTTCAATGGTATAAAGGTTAATTACTTTTTAGTCAGATTTTGGTTCACAACATGTGTTATCATATGACTTTTTATCTAACCGATAAATTTTCATCCCAAGCAGATATGAAATAACCAACAGCGTAATTGCACCCCATGCTGGGATAAAATCTCCATAACCTGTTACTAAATGAGCTGATGTAGCAAGAACAATATCATAAAAGAACCCAGCATACGCCCATTCTCTTAAAACCCAAGATTTATTACTTACAATGGCTATAATTCCTAATATCTTGGCTACAGCTAACGGATAAATAATATAAGTGGGATATCCTAGGTTTTCGAACGTTTCGCTTACCATGTCATGATTGAAAAAATACATTGTTGCTGACATAATCATCATAACTGAGAATAACCCTGTTACAATCCAATAAATAATTTTACTTGTTTTTTCCATTTTTTTAATTAATAGTTAATATTAAGAAAGCAGGAAATTAATCCTGCCTTCAAGTTGAATTGCTGGGCTAATTCTGTTAAGATATTAACCTACATACCCAACATTTTCTTTTTTACACGATTAATTCCATATAGCCAACAAGCATAGGGTTTGGTGGTTTAAGATTAGATCATTCAAAGCAAGTTTACAAGATAAACAAGAATGAGGGCTTAGTGATTTTCGCAATACTATTTCATCCGCAAAAGAGAATTGCAATTACGAATATTGACTCCATATATTAACTTCTTTCTGATTTTGTCAAAACACAACGCATAATAAAAGCTTTGCAAATTATCGCTATTCAAATTTAACCATGATGTAAAAGAACACCACAAAGATTAGTTGACTTTATAAAAAAAAGAATGACAATTGTTTTTACTAACTGGTGTTTAATATCACTCAATTAAAGGTTGATATTTATAATCAGTTGTAACAAGAATCATTGATTTCGGATGATTTTTACTAGTGCTTTTATAAAAAAGGCAACATAGTTTTGTTGCTAAAATCATCAATCAAAAAATTACATATAGAACTAACTATTAAATAAAATTGAAATCATGCGTAACGAAACAACAAAAACATACAAGACTATAATCGGATTTTTATCACTCTTTTTACTCATCTCTCTTATTGGAAATTTTTATTTTTTTAATCAAAAGATAACAATAAAAACAGAGTCAGAAGCAATTTCTTCAGAATTAGAAACAGTTATGAGTGCAAAACTTGAATTAGCAAATGAATTAAAAACTACGTCAAACGAATTGAAAAAGTATAAAGGAATTTCATCAGAATTGGATTCATTAATCGAAGAAGCAAATGAAAAAATAAAAATTCGAGAAAATAAATTGGCTAAAATGTCAAAGGATGCGAAAAACTCAAAAGAACTAATTGCTCAGTTACAAGAAGATATTAGCAGTTTGACAACATTTAAAGAGGAATATTTAGAACAAATTGATGAATTAATTATGTATAATAATCAGTTAAACACCCAAAATATTATGTTAACTGCAAACAACAATGTTCTTAAAAAAAAAGTAGCAATCGGTGAACAGCTTATTGCTGATAATATAAAAATAAAACCCATCAAAAAAAATCTATTCGGAAAATATACAGAAACTGCAATGGCAGGTAAAACTGAAAAAATAGAAATCTGTTTTGATGTGTTAGCAAACAAACTTGCAAAGGCAGGTGAACAAAAAATATTTGTAAAACTAATGACTCCTGAAGGGGTTACCATTTTTAACGAAGAAGCAGGTTCAGGACAAGCAAATAATCCAGAATATAATGTTATGATGGATTATACTCTTGCAGAAAATATCGATTATAGTAACGAAAAGTATAATGACTGTTTGGAATGGAATTCCAATACAGTATATAGGGAAGGAACATACATTGTTAACCTCTATTCCGAAAATAATAAAATGGGATCCACTACATTTTCTTTAAAATAATATTCTAAAATAAATACTATGAAAAAGTCAATAAAAACAATACTTGGAGCACTTATAATTTCATTGTTATTCTCCTGTGTTAGCAATAAAAAGTATCAAAAATTAGTTTCAGAAAGGGATAACATTAGAACAACAAGAGATCTAACGTTAGATCAATTGGATGATTACAAATCAAAACTTTTGATTTGCGATAATAATTATGCCTTCTCAAAAAGTCAAGTTAAATCTATGGAGCAGGAGATGGCTTATTTCAAATCTACCAATACAAATTTATTAGATCGTTTAGCAGACCTATCTGTTGTAAGTAAAAGTGGAGCGGAAAGTATAAAGAAATCATTAGAAGCACTAAATGAGCAAAACATATACATAAAAGACTTAACCTCATCTATGAGACAAAAGGATTCCTTAAATCTTTTATTAGTTATGAATTTAAAACGTTCATTAACTGATATAGATGATGAGGATGTCGATATAGAAGTTAAAAAGGGGGTAGTTTATATTTCGCTATCAGATAAAATGCTTTTTAAAACAGGAAGTGCACAGATACAGCCAAAAGCAGAAGATGTGCTGGGTAAAATTGCCAGCGTTGTTAATGATTTTCAAAACCTAGATATTCTTGTGGAAGGGCATACCGATAATGTGCCAATTAATAGAGATTGTATGTCTGATAATTGGGACCTAAGTGTAAAGAGATCAACATCGGTTGTGAGGACACTACAGACTAAATACGGAGTTGCACCTGAGAGGATGACTGCAGGAGGACGGGGTGAATATATCCCAAAAGCATCAAATGATACAGACAAAGGCAAAAGCCTTAATCGTAGAACGGAGATTGTTATTTTACCAAAGTTGGACGAGTTTTTTAATTTGTTACAATCCTCTTTGAATGGAAAACCTAGCACACAACATATAAGTGATTAAAATCATCGCTCAGTAATAACAAAAGTGGCTGTTTTTAATTTGTGATTAAGGCAACTTTGCTCTATAAAAATATTCATTAAAAAAAGAATTATGAAAACAGATTCAGAATTAAAAAGAGACGTGCAAGCAGAACTAAAATGGGATGCTAGTATCAATGAAACCGAAGTTGGAGTGGCTGTAAAAGATGGTATTGTAACTTTAACAGGTTATTTAGATACTTATGCCCAAAAAATAGCTGCAGAAAAAGCTGCTAAGCGGGTATTAGGTGTTAAAGCTGTGGTACAAGAAATTGAGGTCAAAATTTTGAGTGGTGATAAAAGAACTGACGTTGACATTGCAAAAGCTGCTTTAGATAGTTTGAAGTGGGATTCAAGTGTACCTAAAGATAGTGTTATTGTAAAAGTTGATAATGGATGGGTAACCCTGGAGGGATCAGTTCAATGGAATTATCAAAAAGAAGCGGCCAAAAGGGCAGTACAACATTTAAAAGGAGTTAAAAGTGTTACAAACATAATTACCATTAAATCTGCTGTAGAGCCGTCTAAAGTAAAAGAAAACATTAAAAAAACCTTTGAGCGTAATGCTGCACTAGATGCTGAAGAAATTAACGTTAGTGTTGATGGACACAAAGTAACATTAAGTGGTACCGTTAAATCATGGGATGAAGAAAGACAAGCCAAAGAAGCCGCATGGTCTGCACCAGGGGTATGGGAAGTTGTGGATAACTTAAGTATTAGATCAAGAGAATTGGTTACAGCCTATTAAGAATCGATTTTTATGAACTAATTTTATCATAATATTTTTCTAAACTAATGTTAAGTGTTTCATTTTTCTTTTTTTGAACAACTCAACCCCCTTCCATGATCTTGAATTTAGAATATCTTCTTTTGTACACCAAGCTCTTCTTGCAATAGCTACTCCTAGTTTCATACAATCAAAATTAACAAACGAATGGCTATCGGTACTTATTACAAGTTGAACTCCATTTTTTCTTGCTAGCATTGTAAGCTCGTCATTCAAATCCATTCGTTGAGGTTGAGCATTTATTTCTAATGCTGTATGCATTTTTTTCGCTACTTCTATTACTTTAGGCATATTAATTTTATAGGGTTCTCTTGAGCCTATTAACCTACCCGTTGGATGAGCAATACAGTGGACATAAGGATTTTCACAAGCACGAATAATTCTATCAGTGTTGTCTTTTTTAAACCCCTGATGAATAGCGGCAGTTACCCAATCTAATTGTGAAAGGATCTCATCAGAAATATCCAAACTTCCATCAGTTAATATTTCCAGTTCGAGTCCGGTTTTAACAAAATTTTTACCAAGTTTTAAATTAACTTCTTTTATAGCCTTTAATTGCTTAAGAATTTGTTTCTCATCCATCCCTTTGGCTACCCTCAGTGATTTGGAGTGATCAGTTAGAGCAATGTATTCATAATTATATTTTTTATTTACATAATTGGCAATTTCCTCAATTGTGTTTGTACCATCACTCCAATTACTATGCATTTGTAAATCACCTTTTATATCATCAATTTCAATCAATTTGGGTAGCTGATTCTTCAAAGCAAGTTCTATTTCTCCTTTATCTTCTCGCATTTCAGGTGGTATAGTTTGAAACCCCAATGTTTGGTAGATTTCTTCTTCTGTAACTCCTGCTAATCTTTGATTATTTTTTAAATTGAAAATTCCATATTCAGAAATTTTAAATCCCCTTTCTTTTGCAATAGTACGTAAATGGATATTGTGTTCTTTTGATCCAGTAAAATATTGAAGTGCAGATCCCCATTCATCTTCATTAACTATTCGTAGGTCAACTTGCCTTCCTGAATCTTTTAATAATACACTTACTTTGGTACTACCTTTTGCTAAAATTTGTTTAACATAAGGTAAACTTGAAAAATAATCTGAAATTTTTTTCTTGGCTTTGTCTTTACCAGAAGTAAGAATGTCTATATCTCCAATGGTCTCTTTTTTTCTTCTTAGACTTCCAGCAAGCTCTGCTTTCTTTACTTCTTTAAAGCTTTTTAGGTCAAGCAAAATATTCCCCCCCACTTTAAGTGCATCCCAAAGTAACATTCTATCTTCTATTGTTTTATGCAGTTTTATTCCACGCAACATGTTTTCTATTTTTTTTGAACCAAAACCTTTTAATTTAGATACTCTCCCGTCATATAGGGCTTTAATAAGTTCTTCTTTAGTACTGATGTTCAGTTCTTCATGAATTTGTTTCAATGATTTTGGTCCAAATCCCGTAATTTCCGTCATTTCAATTAATTCCAGAGGAACCTGTTCTTTGAGCTTTTCATAGGCATTGACTTTTCCGGTAGTAACAAATTCTTGAATTTTTGCAGCAATACCATCACCAATACCTGAAATATTTTTTAATGTATTATTTTTAATATATACTTCAACATCTTCCAGAAGATTACCTATGGATTTGGCTGCTTTTTGGTAGGCAATTGCACGGAAACGATTCTCTTTACCTGAATACAGGTAAATGGTTGCCATATTTTCAAACAGTTCAGCTAGTTCTTTGTTATGCATGTTATACATTACTTAATGCTAATTAGAGCAACTAAATGGAAATTAAAACATCTAATTAATTTATATTAAGAAGGCAGGAAATTAATCCTGCCTTCAAGTTGAATTGCCGGGCTAATTCTGTTAAGATATTAACCTACATACCCAACATTTTCTTTATCACACGACTAATTCAACGTAGTCAATTAGCCTAAAGGTTGATGGTTTAAGATCAGACCGATCAAAGCAAGTTTACAAGGTAAACGAGAATGAGGGCTTAGTGATTTTCGCAATACTATTCATCCTCAAAAGAGAATTGCAAGTACGAATGCGGACTCCTTATAATAACTTTTTTCTGATTTTGTCAAAAGACAACGCATAGTAAAAGCATTACAAATTATCGCTATTCAAATTAACCATGATGTAAAAGAACACCACAAAGATGAGTCGACTTTACAAAAAAAGGAATGACATGTGTTATCGCTTCTCGCTGAATTTGATTATTCAATTTAAGTGCAAAAATCACTGTTGATTAGAAACATATGTTAGTGCGTAAAAACCTGCATTTGAGCAAATTTGCACTATAAATATTTATTAATTATTAAAAAAAGAATTATGAAAACAGATTCAGAATTAAAAAGAGATGTGCAAGCAGAACTAAAATGGGATGCAAGTATTAATGAAACCGAAGTTGGAGTGGCCGTAAAAGACGGTATTGTAACTTTAACTGGAAATTTGAATACATATGCAGAAAAGATAGCAGCAGAAAAAGCTACTAAAAAAGTAATGGGTGTAAAGGCAGTTGTTCAGGATATTGAGGTGAAAATTATTGGCAGCGACAAAAGAACTGATGAAGACATCGCAAAGTCTGCTTTAGACAGTTTAAAATGGAATTCCAGTGTTCCAAGGGACGGTATTATAGTAAAAGTTGATA
>JBFIEB010000163.1:0-6601 GCA_041603555.1 Vicingaceae bacterium | reverse complement strand
TATCCAATTTAAATTCCTTTTTATATATCTTGTATTTCTTATCATTATCCTTATAATAAATATAAATTTTATACTGCCCTAGTTTGTTAGTAACATAGGCAAAATTATTCCCATCAGGACTCATTTTAAATTCCGAATAATCCCTTCGTTTTCTAATTTTAAATAATTCTTTTTCCTGATATTTCTCTTCATCACTTTTTACTAAATCATTATATTCATTTGCGTAATAGTTTTTCCATTCTTTCGTAAGGCTTTTCATTGACACACCTAACACATAAAGAAAACCTTTTTCAACACTTTGAGTAACACGAGTCATATATAAAATATTAGGAATAACAGCTTCTCCGTAAGTATTGACTATATATGCCCAAAGAGAATGCCCTGCAATTATAGCATCTTTATCAGATAATCTATTAAATCTTTTATACTTACCGGAAGTAATCCCATCTCTAACACTGTTCTCTATTTCTGGGCTCCATTCATCTGAAATATAGGATGTTAATCCTTTTTGATACCAATCTGGGATAGACAATAAACTTGAGTTTTTAAGCACCTGCCTCCAGTTAGAACCAAATACTTGTTGGTTAACTAAAACCTGAGCTATTCCCTCTTTAATCTGACGGTTAAAATCATCATGATCACCGTTAAAATAAATATATACTTTAGACCCCATAATATTGGTAATCCCTCCTAATTCTCCATCTTCAAGACTTAGTCCAACATTACTTTGCTTAAAATGAGATTGTTTGTTGTAAATTATAAATTGAATTTTATCTCTCAAATCATACTCAAAAAATTCTTCCTGATCTTTAATATGTTTTCTAGCAACTTTGGCAGTATAAATAGCCAATTCTTTTCCTCCTGTATAAAAATAAGTTTCATACTGAGTATATCGGTAATACTTCCATTCAAAATAATCGTATTGCACTCTATTTTTTCCAAAGCCAACGTGGGTTCCGTTATAAAATTGGGCATTCAAATTATTAGTTAGAAATATTATTAGAAATACAACTAAAAATAGGGTAATATGTTTAACCGATGTTTTTATTTTGGCATAAATTTTATATGTAAAGTTAGCGATTTTATAAGTATTGTAAATACTTTTGCATTTATTAAAATAATAATCTAAACGATGATTTATATACATTATTTCACTTTTAATGGTTTTCAAGAAAACACTTACATATTGTATGATGATTCTAAGGAGTGCGTAATAATAGACCCCGGTTGTTACAGTAATGATGAACAGCAGGAGCTGGTAAATTTTGTTACCGTTAACAATCTTATACCAGTTAAATTGTTAAACACACATTGCCATATAGATCATATTCTTGGCAATAACTTTGTTGCCTCTAAGTATAATATCGGTTTGGAAATGCATGAAAAAGACTTAAATACATTACACGCCACTCCTGAATACGGACACCTTTATGGATTTAATGTAGATAAATCTCCAGAACCAACTACCTTGCTAAAAGAAGGTGATATTATAAAATTTGGAAATTCAGAACTAACCGTTTTATTTACACCTGGACATAGTGCTGGACACATTGTTTTTGTAAATCATGACCAAAAATTTGTAATTAATGGAGATGTTTTATTTCAAGGTAGTATTGGAAGAACAGATTTACCTGGTGGCGATTACAATACTTTGATTGAAAGCATTAAAACTAAATTATTAACTTTAGGTGACGACTTTGAAGTATATACAGGTCATGGTCAAAGCACAACAATAGGACATGAAAGAACTCATAATCCATTTTTAAACCAATAATGCTTCGTTGAGAAAACATAAAATAAATAAACAAACCAGCCTAAATTCAGATAACTATAAACCAAAAGATAGAAGTTTTAAAATTATTTTTATTTCTGTAGCAGGCTTTTTTGTTGGATTTGGGTTATGTGTCGGATTTTACTATCACACCCTCATTGATATTTTTGAACTATCAAAATTTATGGCTGGTTTTGCTGTAATAGGATTTTTAATTCCACTCAAATTTTATAAAAAATGGTTTCATTTTATAAAATATGAAATGATTATTTTTAACGTATTAGGAGTGTCCCCATTATTTACTGGGCTCTTTTTATTACTTAACTATACATTTACTTCAGGCACATACACACACCATTATAAAATAGAAAAGATTTATATTGAAGGAGAAGTAGATATAACATCCATTGGAGTGGTATTAGAAAACAATTTTTTCTCTCATGAACGTAAAATAGTTGAATTGACGGATATTCCTCCTAATGAAATTTATGAGAAAAATTTTTTAAAACTTACCATATCCAAAGGGCTTTTTGGCTATGATGTAATTAAAGAAAAAATATTAATTAAATAGCATTGAGTTCTTTAGAGATAAGTTCTGATTCATACCCTTTGCTTAATAAATACCTATAAATTTTATCCCGCCTTTTAATCTCATTTTCCTCTTTAATTAATGAATTTTTCTTTCCTATTAACACCCTAAGGGTATTGTAATAATCTTCATTCTCTATTTGTGATTCAAAAACGACATTAAATAATTTCTCATTAAAAACACGCTTGTTCATTAGCCCCATTTTAATTTTGTTCTTCCCCCACTTTTTTATTCTGAACTTTCCTCTTACAAACGCTTGCACATATCTATTTTCATTTAAGAAATCTTCTTTAATCAAATAATCTAATATTTTATCCCAATCCGACTTTGCAACGTTCCAAGCAATAAAACGATTTGTTAAATCTAACTGACAACGTTCTTGATACGAACAATAGCGCATTGCTTTTTCTAACGCCTTATCGTACGACATATTTTTATAAAACTTGGGCATAAATCAGTTACTTTTATTGCTTCAAAAATAATCAATGCAAAACAAAAGTGCCTTATATTTATTAATCGCTGCTAATGCAGTTTCTGGTTTTGCGCAAGGGATAAGTATGTTGGCTATTCCCTGGTACTTTTCTGATATATTAAACGATAGCTCAACTTTTGGAATAATTTATGGAACTGCAACTTTTCTGACCTTGTTTTGGGGACTTTATGTTGGCACTTTGGTTGATCGATATCCAAGAAAAAATATATTCTTGTTAATTACCTTAATGGGGGCAATAATAATTGGCTCAGTAGCTATTTCAGGCTTTTATATTGGCTCAGTTGCAATGCCTTTAGTGGGAGTAGTTTTTTGTACCACAATCTTTATTTACAACGTGCATTACCCTACCCTATACGCTTTCGGACAAGAAATAACAGAAAAGAAAAATTATGGGAAAATCAACTCTATTATAGAGGTGCAAGGTCAAGCCACCAGCGTTTTATCTGGTGCTTTTGCCGCGATTTTAATTACTGGAGTTAATCAAGAATTTTTAAATAATCTAGGATTAAATGCTTTTAGTTTTACAATAAAACCTTGGAGCTTACAAGAAATATTTTTAATGGATGCTTTTACTTATCTCTTAGCTTTTGTATTGATTTTAATGATTAAATATTCTGCTATTGCAACAAAAGTTATCGATACTGGTTCAATAATAACAAGATTAAAGCAAGGTGCTAAATTTTTAAAAGAACATCCTCTAATCTTTCATTTTGGAGTTGGTTCTTATGCTATTTTTGCAATGCTCCTCATCCACATCCACCAATTAATGCCTATTTATGTCAATAAACATTTAGAAGCGAGTTCAGCGGTTTATGCTGGGTCAGAAATGTTATACGCTGTTGGGGCATTATTTTCAGGAATAGGAATAAGATGGGTTTTTAAAAGTCTCAATACCGTGAAAGCTATTATTATAATGATGTTTATAAGTCTTATCGTATTTGAGTTAACTGCTTTTAGTAAAAGTTCCGCTATCTTAATGTTTGTTTGTTTTGTATTAGGATTGACGAATGCAGGAACTAGAGTATTACGGATAACCTATTTGTTTAATCATATTCCAAACCATATCATTGGTAGAACAGGAAGTGTCTTCCAAACATTAAACGTTCTAATGCGATTTGCCTTTATTACATTATTCTCTCTTACCTTTTTTGCTAAAGGAACAAACATTACTTGGGCATATTTTATTATTGGATTGTTTATTTTAATTTCTATATTTCCATTGTTGATTTACTACAAAAAATTGATATATCTAAAAAGTGATGAGTAAATACAGGCTGTTTAAGAACAAATGGATCTATGGTGTTTTAGCGGTATTGCTTGCTTTTGTATGTTATTATTTGGTGCCCTCAGAAACTTATCCTCAAGCTCCAAAAATGGCAGCTATTCTTACTGTTATGGCCATTTTTTGGGTTTTTGAAGTTATTCCAATAGCTGTTACTTCTATTCTTCCAATAATTCTTTTTCCTCTATTTGGGATTCTAGATGCCAAGGCTACTTCATTATTTTACGGCAAAGAAATCATTTTTTTGTTTTTAGGAGGGTTAATGTTGGCACAAGGAATACAAAACTCAAACCTTCATAAACGAATAGCATTACACATTGTAAATATTATTGGCAGTAAACCAGGCAACCTTATACTTGGCTTTATGCTAGCTACTGCTGGTTTAAGTATGTGGATTTCTAATACGGCTTCTGTAATGGTAATGATGCCCATCGGTTTATCCATCATTGAGGAGATAAAAGAAGTAAAAAATTCTAAAAAATTTCTCTCAAAGTTTGCTGTAGCTTTAATGTTGGGCATTGCTTATTCAGCAGACATAGGGGGAATGGCAACATTAATTGGCACTCCTCCCAATCTGGTGTTCATGGAAATGTATCATGAACTATTTCCTGATTTACCAAAAGTCGGGTTTTCACAATGGATGTTAATGGGGCTACCTATTTCTATTACTTTTTTGTTTACAGGATGGTTACTAATGACAAAAGTAATATTCAGAATGCCAAAGTTGAAAATATTTTCTAGCAGCCATGTTATAAAAGATTTAATCAAGAATTTAGGTAGGATAAGAAGAGATGAATTAGCATCAGGACTTGTTTTTTTGGTTGCAGCGATGCTATGGGTAACTGGTTCTGATATTAGTTTAAGTGAATCTTTTACCATACATGGTTGGAGAAGCAGTTTGGGTTTAGAAATGGTTAGCGATGCTTCTATTGCAGTAGTCACATCCTTATTGCTATTTATGATTCCATCTAAAGACAGACCAAAAGAAATGCTGTTAAGTTGGGAAAAAGTTAGAGAATTGCCTTGGGGAATACTTCTTTTATTTGGTGGAGGTTTTGCTATAGCCGGTGGATTTAATAGTAGTGGACTTTCTAATATGATTGGTAATTTATTTATTAACTTAGAGGTTAATGATCCTTTTCTAATCATAATCATTGTGTGCTTTGTGTTAACTTTTTTAACAGAAATAACCTCCAATACAGCAACAACAAACCTCGTTTTACCAATACTAGCAAAAGCTAGTGCAGTATTAGGTTTAGATCCAAGATTATTAATGATCCCAGCTACTCTTTCAGCAAGTTGTGCTTTTATGATGCCTATTGCATCACCTACCCAAGCAATTGTATTCGGCTCGGGCCATGTTAAAATAAAACAAATGATACGAGCAGGGATTCTCTTTAATTTATGGGGTGTAATAATTGTAACGTCAGTCTTTTACTTACTTGCAAATTTTGTTTTTGGAATAGCTATTTAAAGCAATAAGATGCTAGTCGCAAAAACCAAAATCACAAAAACAAGGGCGAGAATAACATAACCTACAATTAGCAAAGAATATTTATATAACGCAGCCCACCATTTTCTTTCATAAAATTTCATTATTGCCTTTAAAATATAATACTGACCAAACAAAAAAACTATGGCCACCCATGCAAATTCGACAGTATCATTGTTTGGTAAACACAAATCAACCAAAAGAGTTAATATTAATGAAAACATGACAAAAGAATTCAAATGAAGGTTAAAAATTAGATGGCCAATGAACCCTTTTTTGTTACCACTAAAGATTGTCGCATACAATAATGCAAAAAATGGTAAAAACAACATCAAAAAGAGTGAAAACTGATCACTTAATATGTCTAAAAATCCTTCATCATTTATTTTTGTCTTAGCCATTTTCCGTGAAACATAAGCAGCAAATTCAGGCATATCTGCAGTTAGGGAATCGAGACCTTCATCAAGTCTTCCTTCATATTCTAAGCGTTTTAAGTCTTCGGTTGGAATTGTTATTGTCTCACCATTGATTGAAAATTTTACTCCATCCACAACCACTTCATCTTGAGTAGGCTCACCAACCGTAATTCCTGTAGAAGTTTTTTCATCATAATCAATAAGTGACAAAATAAAAAAAAACAATACACTCATTACTATATACAGACGAACAGGAGGAATGTAATTTGATCTTCTACCTTCGATATATTCTTTGGTTAAATAACCTGGTTTTGTTATCAGGTTTTTGAGTGTTCGAAATACTTTAGAGTCAACATTAAAAACATCTTCTACAAACTGACTTAGAATATATTTTAAGTTGAGTCTATCGATGTTTTTTTGTCCACAGTTTGAACAAAATTTTTCTTGACCTAATAATTCTTCATTGCAATTTTTACACTTCATACCATACAATAATATTGAATATTACGCTTATAGGCAATTTTGTTTATAAGTTTTAAAGTTCAAAATTGTTGTTGC
>JBFIEB010000162.1:0-6608 GCA_041603555.1 Vicingaceae bacterium | reverse complement strand
GCCATTCAAGAAGGGATTGTTGCGAATACTCCTGAACAAGCAGTTGAAGCTGCCAAACAACTAAAATCGGAAACTGGCACAGAATGGTTTGTTGTAAAAGCACAAATCCATGCTGGAGGCAGAGGCAAAGGAACTGTTACAGAAACAGGTTCTCATGGAGTTGTTTTGGCAAAAGGATTGGATAAAGTGGCAGATATTGCTAAAGGAATTTTAGGTGGTCATCTGGTAACAAAACAAACGGGAAAAGATGGTAAAAAAGTAAATAAGGTACTAATTGCACAAGATGTTTATTATCCCGGTGAAGTAGAAACCGAAGAGTTTTACATGTCTGTACTAATGAACAGAGAAACAGGAAGGAATATCATTATGTATTCTCCTGAGGGAGGAATGGATATTGAGGCAGTAGCAGAAGAGACACCTCATTTAATTTTTAAGGAAGAAATTGACCCTACTGTTGGGTTGCAAGGTTTTCAGGCGAGAAGAATAGCTTTTAATTTAGGACTGTCAGGTGCGGCCTTTAAAGATATGATAAAGTTCGTGTATTCTTTATACTCAGCTTATGTTGGGATTGATGCATCAATGTTTGAAATTAATCCTGTTTTAAAAACTTCAGACAATAAAATAATTGCTGTGGATTCTAAAGTGAATGTAGATGATAGCGCGCTATATAGGCATAAAGATATTGCAGAAATGCGAGATAAAAGTGAAGAAGATCCTGTTGAATTAGAAGCAAGTGAAGCAGGATTAAGTTATGTGAATCTAGATGGAAATGTTGGTTGCATGGTAAATGGTGCTGGTTTAGCAATGGCAACAATGGATATTATTAAGTTATCAGGTGGCGAACCTGCGAACTTCTTGGATGTTGGTGGAACTGCTGATGCTGAGAGAGTTGAAAAAGCTTTTAGAATGATTTTACAAGACCCAAATGTAAAAGCCATTTTAATTAATATTTTTGGTGGTATAGTTAGGTGTGACAGAGTCGCTCAAGGCGTGGTAGATGCCTATAAAAATATTGGTGACATCCCTGTTCCGATAATTGTTCGATTGCAAGGTACAAATGCTGAAGAAGCTAAAACAATAATTGATGAATCTGGCTTAAATGTTCATTCTGCAGTATTGTTAAAAGAAGCGGCCCAAAAAGTAACGGAAGTTTTAGCCTAATTTATAATAATCAATTAGAAAATGTTTGACAGTTTATCCGATAAGTTAGAGAGAGCCTTTAAAGTATTAAAAGGGCAAGGTCAGGTAACAGAAATTAATGTTGCAGAAACGGTTAAAGAAATCCGTAGAGCACTGCTAGATGCTGATGTTAGCTACAAAGTAGCTAAAGATTTTACAGATACAGTTAAAGAAAAAGCGTTAGGAGAAAACGTAATTAATTCAGTTTCTCCTAATCAGCTAATGGTTAAAATCACCCATGATGAATTAGCTAAATTGATGGGTGGTGGCATGGCTGATATTAATATCACAGGAAATCCTGCTGTTATTTTAATTGCTGGTTTACAGGGGTCGGGTAAAACGACCTTTACTGGAAAACTAGCATTACATCTTAAAACTAAAAAAGGAAAAAATCCTTTATTGGTTGCTGGTGACGTATACAGGCCTGCAGCTATTGATCAACTGCATGTGTTGGGAGAGCAAGTTGGAGTTGAAGTATGGAGTGATAAAGAAAATAAAAGCCCAGTTGATATTGCCAAAAAAGCAGTTGCTGAAGCAAAGGCTAAAGGACATAATGTGGTTATTATAGATACTGCTGGTCGTTTAGCTATTGATGAACAAATGATGAATGAGATTGAGGAAGTTAAGAAAGCTGTTTCTCCTCAAGAAACCTTATTTGTTGTTGATTCTATGACTGGCCAGGATGCAGTTAATACCGCAAAAACTTTTAATGATAGATTAGATTTTGATGGAGTTGTATTAACTAAATTAGATGGTGATACAAGAGGAGGAGCTGCACTTTCTATTCGAAATGTAGTGGACAAACCGATTAAGTTTATTGGAACAGGAGAGAAGATGGAGGCACTAGATGTCTTTCATCCAGATAGAATGGCAGATCGAATTTTAGGAATGGGCGATGTGGTTAGTTTGGTTGAACGTGCTCAAGAACAATACGATGAAGAATCCGCCAGAAAACTTCAAAAGAAAATCGCTAAAAATCAATTTGATTTTAATGATTTTATGAGCCAGATTGCTCAAATTAAAAAAATGGGGAATGTAAAAGATTTGATGGGAATGATTCCTGGAATTGGGAAGGCAATGAAAGATACTGAGATTGATGATGATGCTTTTAAAGGTATTGAAGCTATTATTCAGTCAATGACCCCACAAGAAAGATCTGAGCCCAAATTATTAAACGGAAGTAGAAGAAAAAGATTAGCCGATGGAAGTGGTACTTCTATACAGGAAGTAAACAAACTAATTAAGCAATTTGACCAAACCAGTAAAATGATGCGTATGATGGGAGATAAGAAAAAGATGGCCAAGATGATGCAAAATATGCCAAAAAGATAAAACCAAAAACTATGGAACCAACAATTGTAAGCGGAAAAGAAGTTTCTAATAAAGTTCAGGATGATATAGCTAAAGAAGTGGAGCAACTAAAAGCTGCTGGAGGAAAAATTCCTCATTTGGCTGCTGTATTGGTAGGTGAAGATGGTGCGAGCAGAACTTATGTAAACGCAAAGGTGAAAGCATGTGAAAGAGTAGGTTTTGGTTCAACATTAGTAAAATTAGAGAGTGACATTAGTGAAGCTGATTTATTGTCAGAAATTGATAAATTGAATAATAATAATGACATTGATGGGTTTATTGTTCAGTTACCTTTACCAAATCATATTGATGAGCAAAAAGTAACTGAAGCTATAGCTCCAGGAAAGGATGTAGATGGATTTCACCCTGTAAGCTTAGGAAAGATGCTCTTGCATTTACCAAGTTTTTTACCAGCTACGCCTGCGGGAATTGTAGAAATGTTAAGGCATTATGATATTCCAACAGAAGGAAAACATTGTGTGGTGATAGGTCGAAGTCATATTGTTGGCTCTCCTATGAGTGTATTGATGGCTCGAAATGATAACCCTGGTAATTGTACAGTAACCTTAACACATAGTAGAACACAGAACCTAAATGAAATTTGCGCGACAGCAGATATACTAATTGTTGCAATTGGTAGACCGGAATTTGTGACTGCAGATATGGTTAAAGAAGGTGCAACAGTGATTGATGTCGGAATTCATCGAATTGAAGATAGCTCAAGAAAATCTGGATTTAGATTATTAGGTGATGTTAAATTTGATGAGGTAGCTCCTAAGTGTGCTTTTATTTCACCAGTACCAGGAGGAGTAGGCCCAATGACAATAGCTAGTTTATTGAAAAATACTTTATTGGCTGTTCAGTTAAACAGTTAGTCTATTTTTTATAAATCACACCATCTTTCATTACAAAAGTGACTTTTTCCATTACACTAATATCTTTGATGGGATCTCCATCTACAGCTACTATATCTGCCAATTTTCCAATTGCAATTACTCCGATTTCATTATTTTCTAAAACCAAGGCATTAGTTACTGTGGCAGCTTGTATAGCTTCCATGGCTGGCATTCCAGCTTCCACCATATAACCAAATTCTTTTCCATTTTCACCGTGTTTGAATACACCGGCATCAGTGCCAAAAGCAATTTTTACTCCTTTTTTGTAAGCTTTTCCGAAAGTCCCTTGAATTTTTGGTCCAACTTCCAATGCTTTAGGAACAACAATTTCTGGATAGAAGTCTTTTTCTTTAGCTTTTTCAGTCACTTCTTTTCCGGCAGTAATTGTAGGTACTAAGTAAACATCATATTTTTTCATTAATTCCATGGTAGCTTCACTCATCATAGTTCCATGTTCAATGGTTTTTACTCCGCCTAAAATTGCTCTTCTCATTCCTTCGTCACCGTGTGCGTGAGCAGCAACGTGCATTCCGTAATCCTGAGCAGTAGAGCATATTGCTTTTATTTCTTCAATGGTAAACTGAGGGTTAGAACTACTTTTAGCCACACTTAAAACTCCACCCGTAGCAGTTATTTTAATACAATCAACACCATTTTTATAGCGTTGCCTTACAGCTTTTCTACACTCGTCTGTTCCATTTACAACTCCTTCTTTTGGTCCTGGGTCTCCCATTAAATCTTTTTTCCAACCATTGGTGGGGTCTGCATGTCCTCCAGTAGTTGCAATTGATTTTCCCGCAGAATAAATCCGTGGTCCAACTGTTGTTCCTTTATTAATAGCATTCCGCATTGAAGTATTTACTCCAGTTCCACCTAAATCTCTTACTGTTGTAAAACCAGCCATTAAAGTTGATTTTACATAATTCACAGAACGAAAAGCTTTATCAGCGTCATTTAACTTAAAGGCTTCAGTATATGAGTGTGGGTTAAATTCCCCTTCAACATGTACATGCATATCAATTAGACCAGGCATTACCGTTTTAGCTTTTAAATCAATAATAGGATGTTCGGCAGATTTTGGAGTTACATATCCTTTTTCTACATGAGTAATTTTATTCTCTTTGATAATAACAGTCATCTCAGTTAACACTTTACCATTTTGAGTGTCTATCAGTTTACCACAATGTAAATAGGTGGTTTGAGCTAGTAATAAAGAAGTTAAGCAAGTAATAATTGTTAATAATGCGTATTTCATAATTATTGAGTTATTAATCTTCTATGATAATTTAATTGTCCTAAATGATAACTTAAGTGAGTGGTTAGGTGCGTCAAAAAATATTCAGTGGTCATTTCATAACCAAAAACATCAATTGGATAAGTAGATTTCAAATCTACTTCTGATAGTTTTGGTAATACACTCTGTACCATTAAAATAGTTTCATCTATTCGTTTCAATAAATCTTTAAGCGTGATATTTTTATCGCTAAATTCTTTCTCTCTTTCTCTAATATAACCTGTATTTCCTAGTGTTGCTCCAATAAAATGATTTAGGTTTCCCACCATGTGAAGGCATAAATTCCCACCACTATTATTAATGTCTTTTTCAGTAATCCAAAGTAATTTCTCACTTTCGTAAGCCTTAATCTCTTTCTTAAGTGCCCCTAAATCACGAGTATAAATTTTAAGAAGGGTATCTGTCATTATTTACTATTTATTTCATTCACTCTTTCCTCCAATCTGTCCATTTTCTCATTTAGTCTAGAGAGCGCATTCAAAATTAAAATGTGTGTTTTCTTAGCATCAATGCCTACAGGACTGTTATCACTGTGTATTATTGCCGCAATCTCGTTGTATGTTTTTTCGTTAATGTTAAAATCCATTTTTATTGTTTTTTAGATTAATAATTGTATTTATCTTTCCATAATTCCTTTAAGAATTTTCTAAAACTTGCTTCTTTAGGGTTATTTCCTGGTTCATAAAATTTAGTTCCTTTAATCTCATCTGGTAAATATTCTTGAGTCTTAAAGCCACCTTCATAGTCATGAGAATATTTATAGTCTGCTCCATATCCAATGTCTTTCATTAACTGGGTTGGAGCATTTCTAATGTGTAAAGGAACAGAAAGGTTTCCAGTATTTCTTACTAATTCCTGAGCATCTTTAATTGCTCTGTAAGAAGCATTGCTTTTAGGGGAATTGGCTAAGTAAACAGCTGTTTGAGAAAGTATAATTCGCCCTTCAGGCATACCAATAGTTGTTATTGCTTGAAAACAATTATTAGCAATGACTAAAGCAGTAGGGTTGGCATTCCCAATGTCTTCTGAAGCGGAAATTAATAATCTACGCGCAATAAATTTAGGATCTTCACCGCCTTCTAACATTCTTGCTAACCAATATACTGCTCCATTCGGGTCACTTCCTCTAATAGACTTAATAAATGCAGAAATAATATCATAATGCTGGTCACCAGCTTTATCATAACGAACTATGTTCTGCTGAACAGTTTCAACCACCAAATCATTGGTGATTTCAATTTTATCGGTGTCAAAACTATTGACTACAATTTCCAAAGTGTTTAATAGCTTTCGAGCATCACCACCAGATAATTGTAATAAAGATTCATATTCTTTAATGGTAATGTCTTTCTTTTTTAAATCCTCATCAGTAGTTATAGCAATATCAATCAACTGCAATAAATCTTCTTTGGTTTGTTCTTTTAAAATGTACACCTGACACCGAGATAGTAAAGCCGAGATAACTTCAAAAGACGGGTTTTCAGTTGTTGCTCCGATTAAAGTAATGATGCCTTTTTCTACTGCTCCAAGTAAAGAATCTTGTTGTGATTTACTAAAACGATGAATCTCATCAATAAATAAAACAGGATTATTAGTTCCAAAAAATTGTTGTGACTTTGCTTTAGCAATAATATCTCTTACATCTTTTACTCCAGAATTAATAGCGCTTAAAGAGTAGAAAGGGCGTTCTAATTTATTGGCAATAATGTTGGCTAAGGTGGTTTTCCCAACCCCTGGTGGCCCCCAAAATATCATAGATGGAATCACCCCTTTTTCAATAAAATTTCTAAGCGTACAGCCTTCGCCAACAAGGTGTTGCTGTCCGATATAGTTATCGAAATTATTAGGTCTAAGACGTTCTGCTAATGGTGTTAAATTGCTCAAAAATG
>JBFIEB010000161.1:0-6608 GCA_041603555.1 Vicingaceae bacterium | reverse complement strand
CAGTAATTGTTTTAAAGAAGGAATTCTTTAAAACAATCGTTAAAAATAATGAAGTATTTTTCTTTCTAATTTTTTCCATTATTTATGCAGTTTTCGTTGGGATGAGTGCATATAATTTTGGAGCTTTATCTAGGTTTAAAGCTCCAGCTATTTTATTTTTTATACTAGGGTTAATTCTTATTTACAAAACTTCAAATATAAAGATTAGATCAAATTTTGTCACCAAACGACTGAATAAACTATTGAGTTTATTATAGCATTATAAAATTTTGTTGAGTGTTTAAATTTTCTTCTAACTTTGTTTAACTACTTGTATTATAAACATATGGTTGAGATTATTTAAATGAAGTACGTTCCAGATATTACGGCTTTTGATTATATCATTGCTTTGTGTTATATTCTTATCCTTGCTTTTATAGCTTTTGCCTATCAAAAAAATAAATCGGAGCAAGAAAATGACCCAAACTATGAATATTTTATGCGTGCTTTTTGGGTAAAGATAGGTGGAGGTGCAGGATTTCTGTTTTTAACGGTTTATTTTTGGGGTGGGGGTGACACTTATTCATATTATAATACTGCAAGAGATTTTCTAAGGTTTGCTATGATAGATCCTGAAGAAGGGCTTAGAGTGTTTTTAGCCTCTGTAGATAATATGAATTGGTATAAGTATGAATTTGCTTTCAATAGACATAATTTTCTGAGAACCACCCCAAATTTCACTACTGTTAAGATTACCGCCTTGGTAAACGCTATTAGTTTCAACTCTTATGTTATAAGTACAGTTGTATTTTCAGCCCTTTCCTTTTTAGGTGTTTGGAATATGTATTATTTATTTTGTAAAATCTATCCTCATTTAAGAAGCCAACTTTTTTATGGATTTTTTTTTATTCCTACAGTTATCATGTGGGGATCAGGGATTTTAAAAGATACAGTTACTCTTGCCAGTATGTCATGGATAATATACTCATTTATCAATATAGTAATATTAAAAAGAAAGAAATTCAAGAGCATAGTAATTATCGTAATTGCCACCATTACCATTACTCTTATTAAGCCTTATATTTTATACGTACTTTACCCTTGTTTGTTTATTTGGGTTCAGGGAAATTTAAAACAATTTATCAAGAGTACTTTAATTAGGCGTTTAATTGCGCCTTTTATAGCCCTAGTATTAATAGTAAGCTCATTTTTTTTAGCTCAAGAACTTTCTGAGCAAGCAGGAAGATATAATTTGGAGAATATGGAAAATACGATGGAAGGCTTCAGGACATGGCATACTAACGTATCTGAAACCAAACACCAATCAGGTTATACGTTGGGTGATATGGATTTTAGTCCCACTGGGATATTAAAAAAAATACCTTCAGCTTTAGTAGCAACTTTTTTTAGACCTTATCTATGGGAAATTACAAACCCTTCTACTGCTCTAGGTGGTGTTGAAGGGTTTATACTTTTATGTATTTCTATATGGATGGTACTAAAATTTAGGTTGAAATTGTTTCGACTTATTTTCCAAAACAATGATATTTTATTTTTGTTACTGTTTGCTCTAATTTTTGGTGCCGTTGTAGGTCTTACCTCATATAATTTTGGCGCATTATCCCGGTATAAAATACCCGCTCAGATGTTTTATGTTATTGCATTAATCTTGATTGCAGACAAAACTGACTTAATTAAAAGGAGATAACTTTACTATTAAGTAAAATTAACCAAGCTTAACAACATTAATATTAAGCTTAAACAGACAAAAAAAATTGATTTTATTAAATAGGGTGATTCAAGTATGTATGTGAAAAAGCTAGGGAGTCTAATTTTTGACAATGATTTTAAGAATAGAATTTTATAAAATAATTTAATTCGACAAAAATTCAAGTATGGATTGTTGGGGTATTCGTTAGGGTATTCTAATATATTTTTGCTTTGAATTGAAGCCACATCTCTATCTTTCAAAAATGTAAGAGGATCATTATGTCCGTCAAACATATACCATGCTCCATTTAGTTTATGTTCAACTAAAACATGCTCCCATTCTTTTCTAAACAGATATATTCTATTTGCTTTTACTCCTCCCAAAAGCAATAATTTAATTGCCACTCTTGCATTCTCACCACAAAAGCCATATTTAGATTTTAAAATATAGGAAGCTGTATGCCGAAGTAATGGTCTTTTCTTAGTTTTTAATTCAGGATTAAAAGAGATGTTCTTATTTAAGTAGTTTTTAATTTTCACTAAATCTTCAGTAGATTCGATTTGAGTTTTTCCAATAACTAATTTAAGGGTTTTTTTAAGAAAGGAAATTTCTTGAATCTCCTTAATGAAAGAGAATACTGATAAAAGTATTAATAGGCCAAGAATTGTGATAGTAAGAATTGACATTATTTAATTAATTGATTAAAAGAAGTTATGTAACTTTTTTTATTGGCCTCAACAGAATAATGCGTTAAAACAGATTCTCGACCTAATTTACCTATCTTCCTTCTTAAGTCAACTGATTCAATCAAATTTGATATTTTTTCTATCCATTCCTCTTGATTATTAGCTAAAAAACCATTAACGCCATCTTGAATTATTTCAGTATTTACTCCAACAGGAGACATAACTGTTGGAATTTCCAGTGCCATGTATTGCAGTCCCTTTAACCCGCACTTCCCACTAGACCATTCATCATTTGGTAAAGGCATAATTCCTATGTCAAACGAAGAGAGTTCCTTTACTTCATCCTTTTTATCCCAGCCAATCCCGGTAATTCCAAGTTCCTTATTCGTATAGTTTTTGTCACCGATTACTTTTATTTCAATTTGATCTTTATATTTACTTTTAAGTGCCTTCAAAAACGGTAATGCATATTCAAAATGCTGAATAGTTGTAATACTTCCACTCCAGCCTATACATACTTTTGAATTTTCTTGACTATATTTTTTATACTCATTAGTATCAATGGTAGTAGGAATAATTGTTACGTTGGTATTAACTTGTTGTGCATAGTCAGCAAGGTATTGATTCCCGGCAAAAATAATATCTGCCACTGCAATAATTTCTTTAGTTTTATTTGGATTTTTTAGCCAGTTCCAATTCTTATTAGCATCAGACACATTTGAAAGCCAAATGGAATCATCAAAATCATATATGATTTTTGCCTTTGATTTGCCAAACCTCTTTTCAAAAAAGGTAGTACCTGTGATAAAAGCTTCTCTTTGAATAAATATAATGTCATATTTTGAAGCATTTATCACATTTCCCCATCTAATGAAAAACGCTTTAAGAATGATTAGCAGTTTTTGAAAGAAATGCCCTTTTTGATAAAAAATGCTGTCTGCCTTTTCTGAAATCAAATAAGAAAAATCATAATCCCAACCTTCACTTTTTATATGGGTAAGATATTGTTCAAATCTAAACCGTTGACTAGGTGATCGGTTGGGTCGATGGGTAGTTATGAACAATATTTTTGGCATAAACTATTCAGACCAAAATTCCGGAAGTTTCTCCGTAATTTCAATGTTTTCAAATTTAGAACTTGCTCTAGAACCTACTATTTCAGCCCAGTCTGCCATTTTTTTAATGCCATCAATAAGAGAAGTGAATTCGGTAATATTAAATACATCCTTTACTTTGTTATGATTGGCATGAGCATGAACCACTTCATTTCTGGCATCTAAATGCATAATTGGTTGGTTCAGATTCATAGCTTTTTGAATAGATTCAGCTAATTCTAGCACAGTGTACTCTTGATCTGCTCCAAGATTAAATATTTCATTTTTAGATTCAGGAATGTTAACACAATTAGCTATATAGGGAGAAACATCTCCAATATAACTGAAAGCTCTAGTTTGTTTTCCATCACCAAAAACAGAAAGAGATTTGCCTTGCATTAATTGATTCATAAAAATTCCAACTACATTTCGATATTTATCTCCTATATTCTGATATTCTCCATAAACATTATGAGGTCTAAATATGGTGTAATTCAATCCAAACATTTCATGAGCTGTTTTTAAATCTAGCTCAACGGCATATTTCGCAACACCATAAGGGTCTTCAGGTTGAGGATGCATATCTTCTTTCATTGGGGGTTGAAGTGCTCCGTAAACCGCTATTGATGAAGTAAAAACAAATCGCTCTATTTTATGTTTTATGGATTCATTAATAAGATTAATACTACCTATTAAATTGTTTTCATAATTAAACCTCCTAATAAAGTGACTCAATCCTTCTGCTGCATATGCTGCAAGATGATAAACATAGTTAAATTGATATTCTTTAAATAGATTTTCAACTAAAGAAGCGTCTGTTACAGATCCTTTAATAAATATAGCATTTTCATTTACATGATCCTCAAAGCCACCACTCAAATCATCTAAAACAACAACTTTATGTCCGAGTTGAATTAATTCATTGGTAACATGTGCACCAATAAATCCCGCCCCTCCTGTAACTAATGAAACCATAAATTTTTTATGCAAAAGTATTTAATTAAAAATTGATAGAAAAATAGACTAAGAATATATCTCTCTATAGATATTCTCAGCAATTTCAAAACTTCTATATTTGCTTGCAACTGATATAATTTTATTCTTTAATTCATCGCTATTTTGAAGAATTAAAGCATCAATTTTTTGACACGCTTTAAGATATTCATTCTCATTTAAATTTTCTAAAACATATCCTATGTTTTCTTTTTGAATAATTGCCGAATCATCCGAAATATTTTTAGTAATAATTACTGGTAATCCCATAGACCAGTATTCACCATCCTTTATAGAAGTGCAATATTTTTTGGAGGGAACTGGTTTTACTGGGTTTATTGCAAAATCCGCAATTTGTAAATAATTTTTAATCTCATGATGATCAACGAATAATGATTCAACACAATCTTTAGGAATTTTATTTTTCTTGATGTATTCATTTATTTTGGCTTGATTTTTATCTGTAAGTAGAAAAAATTTCAATCTATCTTTCCAATGATTGCTGGCTACTTTCAAAAACTCAAATATTTCTTTTTCCAAGTAAATTCCTCCTAATTTTCCTGCATATACGCCAATAATTTTCTTTTCGAGATTTCGTGCAGTTCTTCCCTTAAGATAATCTTCTGGGTTATTATCAAACTTTTTTAGATCAACTAATGCTGGTTTTACAAAGTAGTTTTTAAAAGATGTATTGTATTTTTGCTTGGCATAATCCTTCATTCCTTCAGTTAAAGCAATAACCGTTTTTGCTCGATTACTTTGCTTTTTCTCTAACCAATTTAAAAGCTTGAATTTTAAACTATTAGATGACCATGTGCCATTTTCAACCATGGCCTCAGCATGAGGTTCATAGCTATCTATGACTAATGGTTTTCTTGTTAAAAGAGACAATATGTATCCTAATGACCCAGCAGACATACACCAGGAGTGAATAAATTCTATTTTTTCTTTTCGGATGAGTTTTACTAATGAAAATAATAAGCCTACAATTCTAAATATCATTTTTAATCCAAAATGATTATATTTGAATCGAATAAGAATAATTCCTTCTTGGGATAGCTTTTCTTTTTCACTCTCCCATTCACTTCTGCTCATTTTGAAAAAATCCTGCTCAAGCGTTAAGACAAATAATTTGCTGTCAGCAGAAATATTCTTACGAATTATCCGAACATAAGGTAAGGTATAGGTTTGTACCAATGCATCTTTGTAGCTCCAGTATGTTAACACCAAAATTCCCATTAAATTGGAAATGTTTTAATAGTATCCTCACCTTTTATGTAATTTTTAATAAGTCCATTTTTTATCAACTTTTTAACTTTTATTCTTTTCTTGGGAGTAAAATCCTTACTAAAATATGTTTTTCCTTTGCCAATCAATTTTTGTTCAACCCCTTTAAAATTAGGTTCTTTTTTTAACTTCATAAGACTACGAATTATTAGTTTATTTCCTAAATCAATTGCTTTAAACTCCAGTGATTCATGAGAATCGGTTTTTTCTATATCTATTGTATCAGATAGAATAATTTTTCCACTATCAATTCCTTGGTCAATAAACATAACTGTTGAGCCAATATAGTCAAGTTTATTTTCATATAAACACCAAAAAGTGCAGGATGGTCCACCATTAAAATAAGGAGAAAGGCCGGTGTGTAAATTTATAATTCCATATTTCGGCTTTAATTCAATGATAGGTGCTTTAACAAGCATAGTTCCTGAAACAACAATGATATCAAATTCTTGATTTTTTATAAAATCAAAAGCTGAAGGGTTATTTATGAAATCTACTTGAAATAAATTCTCAGTAGGAAAATTCTTATAAGATTTGTATTGATTAGAAATATATTGAGTTATTGCTTGGTCGATTTTTCTTAGTTGTAATTTATAAGTTATTTTTTGTAAAAGCCGTATTGGATTATAATTGCTTGATCTTAAGAATTTTTTTATCCTATTGAATGATGAAAACCTATTTTCATATACTACTCCTATAAGCTCAAATTCATTGTGAATTAGGTTAGCTAAAGCAACATTTTGAGGCGTAAGAGATGTTAGAAAAAGTACTTTCATCTACCAAAGAGTTTATGAAATCCATTTATTCTGAGATATAATTCATGTGGATCTGAATCTGTAATATTTATACGAGGGATTT
>JBFIEB010000160.1:0-6649 GCA_041603555.1 Vicingaceae bacterium | reverse complement strand
TCAGATGATTGTTCCAAATAAGAGTGTTTACCTGATAATACAAAAGTAATTCCACCATTTCCTTCCTCATTCTTTTTTAAAGGCCCTTCTAACATTAACTTCGAACTAAACGTACTAGCCGATACTTTTCCTCTTAATTTTTTCTTATCCCCATCTCTGTAAGTAATATCCATAATTGACGATATTCTACCTCCATACTCTGCATTAAATCCACCAGTATAAACATCTGCACTACGCATAATGTCAGTATCAAAAACAGAAAATAATCCAATTGAATGAAAAGGATTATAAATAATCATACCATCCAATAATACTTTATTTTGAACAGGAGAGCCACCTCTAATATATAACTGCCCGCCCTGATCACCTGTAAATGTAACTCCAGGTATAACCTGTAAATATTGAGCTAAATCAGGATCTCCCCCAACGGATGGTAATGACTTTATTTCTTTAGGGGTTACTTTTGTAACAGACATTTTAACTTGAGTTTTTGCTTCTTGTTTTTCAGCAGAAACAACATAAGTTGTCATAGTAGTTGTGGCTTCTTTTAGATTCAAATTTTTTGATACTATCTCATTATCTTTTACAGATAGCTTAATTGCTATAGTATCAAAACCTAAAGAAGTAACCATTAACGTATAAGAGCCTTCTGGAATTTTTGTAATTGAATAGAAGCCATTAACATCAGTTGCGGCACCCATTGTTGTTCCTTTTAAATAAACTGTAGAACCAATTTCTGGTTCACCATTTTTTTCATTATAGATAAACCCTCTAATTGTCCCTTTTTGTGCAAAAAGATTCACACTAAGTGCGAGTGCAAATAATACTAACAAAAACCTATTTAATTTCAACCTATTCATTGTTTTTTTATTAAGCGAACAAAGGTATAAAATACTTTTAAAGTACCGCACCAAATGTATGTAAACAGTATGATTTTATTGTTACCGTTTATCATTTATATAAACCGGTAGTTAAATAGACTGTAGTCTATTCAAGAATTTTATTGCTTTTTCTTTTTTGGTTTTCTTTTGAAGCGAGAAAATAAATTATTCCAAAACTCTTTATTCGTATCATATTCTTCTTTGTAAGACACTCCAACACCTTGAGTATATGAACTATTTGTATTTTCCAGTGAAAATTCGTTGGAATTATTAAATGCTTTTACTCGAATCTTACCATCTTCGGTAATTTTGTATTCTATAGATATATCTCCTATCAAATTATTGGTGTTTTGTGCTTCAGATGAAACGTTTTCCCTATCTGATAAACCTAAATTGCCGTCTAAAATTAATCGATCGTTAAACAACTGTGTTGATAAAGCTAGCTCTAATTCTTGATTGGACAATTCATCTCCTGGCCTATAGTTAACCCCAATATCAAAATCATTACTAATTTTAGATAACCAATTACTTAATTGATTAGAAAGTAATTCACTTGATGTTGTTGATCCAACGCTAGCACGTTCATACGAGGCATCTGCACCAGGAGGTGGTAAAAAAGTATTTAAAACCAATAATGAAAATACTTGTTTATTTAACTCTTGAATATTTTCTTCTTTATCACTAACATATAACACACTCCTTACTTTCCCTTTTGTATCCTCATCAGCAGTAGGTAAAGTAATATCAAAACTAATATCAGGATTCATCATTGCATTTTTCATATTGAGCTTTAGGTCTATTGGAATTCTTTTTTTGTAAATTTCGTTGGTATCTATATTTGCTAACAAATCGTACAATCTAGCCCTTAATCGATATACCGCTGTTATATTTATTTCTGCATCATACGGGCTTCCACTCCATGTAATCGTTCCTCCCTCTTCGAGATCAAATCGTTTATTAATTACATTTTGTAGTGTAAATAAATAATCACCGTCCTTAATTAAATAATTACCAAACATATTTAGATCACCATCATTATTTATTTGAAGATTTAAATTTCCCGTTCCTGTACTTCTCATTACATCTCCGATTTGATCATCAAAAATCAATCTGACTTCAGCATCAGGTGTAATTGCCAAATCAAAATTCATTTCAATATTAGAAAGATCCACCTCTTTTTCTAAAGCTTCTTTTATCGTATCATGAGAAATAAATTCAATAAAATTATTTTCAACCAAATCAACATTATCGGAAAGAGGGATATTTATAACAGTGTTTTTCTCAGTTTTAACATCTACATCTATATGCATTTGTTTATCATATGCACCAATATCTACATAACCACTTACATATGCTCTGCCGTGATATAAATTATTATTTATTTCGGTAGTATTTAATGCCAAGAAATTTTGTACATCTAATCCTATGTCCAAACTCCAATCCGAAAACCATTTATGATAAACCGTTCCATTGGCTATTGCCTTATTGTTTCTTTCATCTAAAAATTCAACATTATCGAAACTAATCATATCTGGTGATATATTAATTTTGCAACGGTTTGCTTTGTAATAAGTATTTAAATAATTTACCTTAAATTTTGTTCCCGTTAATACAATTTCTCCCAATAAAATTGGTTTTTTTAATGTCCCCGTTAGTGAAACATTTGCATCTGCCTTTCCATTAAGTCCGGTAAGGAAAGTTTTTGTATACGAATCAAACATATTGATATCTGTCTGATAAAGTTCTAATGTTAAGTCTAAGTTTTCATCATCTTTATTCGGATAATAATACCCATCAAAAAGGATTGTTGGAATATGATCCCTATAAAATTTTCCATCCAATTTTAATGATTGATTTGCCGTGTTCCATGCAGACTGTAAACTTCCTTTCCCAATGAGATTGCCATTTACTCTAAATTTATTAAATCCTAAATCTGATGTGAATATCAACTCATTGTTCTGTTTCTTAACTGAAGCTACACCATCTATGACTCCTTCAAGATTGATAACATCCTTTGGAATTAGTTTTTTAAACGTTAATAAGTCAAAATTTTTCAGCAACATGTCTAGCTGGTCATTAGGGTCTTCCGATAATTTTCCATCAATTAATACACTTTGATTTTTTGAGTAAATAGTCAATCCTTTCACCAAGAATGATCCTGTGTCATTTCTAATTTCATTATAAGGTTTAACTTTCCATAAGGTATCCGACACATATGCATAAGAATCTTCAAACTTACTCATAACATAATTGTACCCATTAAAAAGTGTTGTTAGATTAATATTAGCTTCATTTTTTGATAATCCTCCAGTATTTTTCCATTTTATTGTAGTTAAAATTGAGTCATTTCCAGTAGCGCTTGATATGCTAAAATCGTCTACATACAAACTATCATTTTGATGAATCTTATCTGCATTAACAACTAAATTTAGTGCATCATCGTTGGCTTTCCCATTAAAATTAAAGTGATTAATTTCAGTTCCGTAAGCTTCAATAAATGGAGCATTACCATTAAATGATAGATTACTATTTTTTGAATCATATCTTCCCTCAAGGATAGTGTGTTCACTCATTTTTATGCCATTTAACAAAACCTTAGAAACTAATTCACTGTTATGAAACTCAATATTAAAATTAAAGTCATGGGGCAAATCAGTTATTTTATGTTCATCATTTATTCGTGAAGGAATATAACGAGCGAAAAAATTATTAACAAAATCAGTCATTTCTTTAAAATAAAATTCGCCTTCTAATTTAGCATCCAACAAATCTGATTTAACCGTAATTTTTCTGTATTTATCATTTATATTGGAACTAATCAAAACATTTTCCACCTTAATAGAATCAAGCTTATCCTGGTATCGAGAATTAACAAACTCAACATCTCCTACCATGTCATCTATATTTTTACCCACAAGATTTACTTTTAGTTGAGTAGAAAATCTAGTTTTTAATTTTTTCTCACTTCTTACCAAATTAAGCTTAGCAAGTTTTGCATTTTCAATATTTGATATGAAATTAATTTCTGGAATTTTTTTGTTCAAATCGATACTTCCATCAAAATCAAAAGAAATGTTCTCATCCTCTACAGCTAAAAACCCTGTGAAGATTTGTTTTTTAAAATTTCCTTTTACCTCGACATTGTTGTACTCATAATTTTTTATTACTACTTGTTTTATATTTCCAGTTAAGGTAGCGTCTACATCCTCTTTAGAAAAACCTGTCCCATCTATATTTACATTCATAGTAATATCACCTAAATCTTTTCTCATCTCAGCAAACCTTCCCAAATTAAAATGATTTGTAATTACTTTACCTTTATAGTAGGACTTACCTTCTTTCAATTTTAAAGACACATCTGTGGTTAAATTACCTAAACTCGTTTTAACTGTACCATAAGCAACAAAATCGTGATAAAATCCTGTGAAATTTCCTTTAAACCTTATTGTTCCGAGGTGTCTAAAATTATCAGGTAGTTTAATAAAAGTTTCCTCAACAAAGGGGTACAATGGAATGGATTCCATTTTTTCTTTGGAAGTAATTAACTCTTTAACTTTTATGTACATAAACATATCCTCAGCATTTGGTAAGCCCGATATGTCAGCATTTCCCTTAAACCTTGTTCCGTCATCAAATAACATTGACAATTTCCTTCCTTTCAAATTACTAACAGTTCCCTTAATTTCTCCTTCGAGGTTGAGTGATTTGTTTAAACAATCTAACATTGGTGCAAAATAGCAGATGTCTTTAAAATCAACTAATGTAGGGTTGAAGTAGGATTTAATAGTCACATCTTTTACAAAATTTGACAAATCCTTATAGCTATCAGTCAAAAAAGTAACATTACCATCTATATTTGAATTTGGAGTTTTTATTTTTAGATATTGTGTGATAATTCCTGATGGCGAAACATTTACCTCCGCTGCAAATTCATCTACCTGAAACCCACTTTGTTCAAAGAATTTTAATCGGTTTATCTTACAATCTATTCCTTTGTTAACCAAATCTATTTCGCTTAATGCTAAGTCTAGGTAAGAAATGGAAATGTGTTTATAATCTACTCCAGCTATTAACTTTTCAAAGTTATCATCATTATAATCAAATCTGGTTTTATTTAGTGTTAAATCATTCATTGCAAATGACCATTCGCTTTTAGTAGTATCTGCTGATGAAAAATGATTGATAATAAATTTTAGGTTGGTTCCTGTTTCATTTTTATACTTTTTAAGATTAAAAAAGGTGTTCGTTAATTCAACATCGTCCAATATTATTTGTTTCTCTTTATAAGAAAACGCTGCAATATCAACCTCAATTTTATCAATGTAAAGAAGTGTGTCGTGATGTAAATCTTCAACGTACAATTCTGTTAATGAAAGAGTATTAAATAAGGACACTTTCACATCCTTTACTGCTATTTCGGTATTTAACTTTTTGGCTAAAGATTTAAGGTACTGCTTTACCAACAAAGTTTGAAAAGAAGAACTATATGAAGCCAAAATTCCGACACCCGTCAGAATTAACAGAATCATTAATAAGGCGATTAATATTTTCTTTCTTTTTTTAATAATTTCGCTTCTTAATCAACTAACTGGTAAAAATAAGCTTAATGCAGCAATCCCCCATAATTATTTTAGGCATCGAATCATCTTGTGATGATACTGCTGCTGCTATCATAAAAGACGGCAAAATTCTTGCCAATATTGTGGCTAATCAGGAAGTACACAGGGCTTATGGTGGGGTAGTTCCAGAATTAGCATCAAGAGCTCATCAGCAAAACATTGTTCCAGTAGTTGATGAAGCTATTAAACGTGCTAGCATTAAAAAAGAGGATATTTCTGGAGTAGCCTTTACTAATGGTCCAGGACTATTAGGCTCTTTATTGGTAGGAAGCTCTTTTGCTAAAGCATTTGCTATGGCAATGGAAATTCCATTAATTGAAGTCAACCATATGCAAGGACATATTCTAGCTCATTTTATTGAAGAAGAAGACGGAACTAAGAATCCACCAAATTTTCCTTTTTTGTGTTTAACGGTGAGTGGTGGACATACACAAATAGTAAAAGTTACCAACTACTTTGAAATGGAAGTATTGGGTGAAACGATTGATGATGCTGCCGGAGAAGCTTTTGATAAAGTAGCTAAAATGCTCGATTTACCATACCCTGGTGGACCAATTTTGGATAAAAAAGCACAGTTTGGAGATGCCACAAAATTTGAATTTGCTCACCCAAAAGTACCTGGTTTAGATTACAGTTTTAGTGGATTGAAAACTTCTGTGCTCTATTTTTTGAAAGCTGAACTCAAAAAAAATGATAACTTCATTAAAGAAAACCTAAATGACATTTGTGCTTCTGTACAAAAAACCATAGTTGATATTTTATTTATTGAATTGAAAAAAGCCATAAAACAAACAGGAATAAAAAATATCGCTATTGCTGGGGGTGTTTCCGCCAACTCAGAATTAAGAAAACGGTTAACCTCTTTTGATAAAGATTACAACGTTTACATCCCTAAATTTGAGTATTGCACCGATAATGCAGCTATGATAGCTATAACGGGTTATTACAAATACTTACAACAAGATTTTGCAAAACAAGACATTGCTCCTAGTGCAAGAATGAAGGTTTAACCACCAACTGCTTTTTTAATTTCATTCAATTTCATTAAGGCTTCAACTGGGGTTAAGGTGTCTATATCAATATTAATCAACTCTTCTTTTATTTGTGCTAGAACAGGGTCGTCTAACTGAAAGAAACTCAGCTGCATAT
>JBFIEB010000159.1:0-6725 GCA_041603555.1 Vicingaceae bacterium | reverse complement strand
GGAGGTTTAGGACCAACCAGCGATGATTTAACTATGCCAGTATTGAATAAATACTTTGGTGGTGAACTCGTAAAAGATGAGGGCGTATATCAGCATATTAAAAATTTAGTAACTAGCAGAGGTTTTGATATGAATGAAAACAATCAAAAACAAGCTTTAGTTCCTAATAATTGTAAAGTAGTTCACAATGCCCATGGAACTGCTCCCGGTTTATGGTTTGAAAAAGACCACAAAGTGGCTGTTGCTATGCCAGGTGTTCCTTATGAAATGAAAGCAATGTTTATCGATAGTATTATTCCATGGTTAAAAGAGCGATTCAAATTACCCGAGATTATAAATCAAATGGTTTATACGCAAGGATTACCCGAATCGATGTTGGCGGAATTGATAGCCGATTGGGAAAACAACTTGCCCTCAAGTATAAAGCTAGCCTATTTACCTTCACCAGGTCGGGTAAAGTTACGGTTGAGTTCAATGGGGAAGAATAGGAAATTACTTCAAAAAAATATTGATAAAGAAATTGAAAAATTGAAGCGCATTATTCCTACTTATATCTATTCTGAAAACAATGAAAACTTAGCAGAAGTGGTAGGGCAATGGTTAAGAGATAATAAAGCAAGCATTTCTACAGCAGAAAGTTGTACTGGTGGTTATATTGCACATTTGATAACTAGGGTGGCGGGTAGTTCAGATTATTATAAAGGTTCTGTTGTCTCTTATGCGAATGAAATAAAAGAAAAGGAATTAAACGTTAATTCTAAAGATATAGCACAGTATGGTGTGGTAAGTAAAAAAGTGGTAGAGCAAATGGCTTTAGGGGTTCAGCAAAAAATGAATACGGACTATGCTATTGCTACCTCGGGTATTGCTGGACCGACAGGTGGGACAACTGATAAGCCTGTTGGAACTGTTTGGATAGCTATTGCAACACCAAAAGGCGTTAGTTCTAAAAAGTATTTATTTGGGAAACTACGAGAAGTAAATATTGAACGTTCAGCCCTCACAGCCTTAGGAATGTTGAGAAAGATTATGATTTAGAGTTTTGTTTACATCGGATCTACATCAATGGTAATCCTCATGCTTTTGTGGTCACTTTTTGCTTCAAAATGATTTTTTACTTCCATTACGAGCTCCCGTGTTTTTTTAACTGATATTTCTCGTTCTACTTTGAGTAGGGCATTTTTAAGGTACATGTTTTTTATTCTAGCGACAACAGGAAAATCTGGACCAAGCACTCTATCACCAAATTTAGAAATTAAGTTATTGGTAAATTCTCTTGCACCTTCATTCAGTACATCTCTATCTTTGTGTTTAAAAGTAAAATGAATAATTCGCTGAAAAGGAGGATACTTAAATTTTTTACGCTGTGCTAATTCATCGGTATACATTCCAATATAATCATGGTCAATTACTTGCCTTATTATAGGATGATAAGGATCATAGGTTTGTATCAGCACCTTCCCTCGTTTTGCTTTTCGTCCTGCTCTACCGCTTACCTGACTCATTAGTTGGTAAGAGCGTTCAAACGCCCTGAAATCTGGGAAATTGAGCATGTTATCAGCATTCATAATTCCAACGACAGAAACATTGTCAAAGTCCAAACCTTTAGTTACCATTTGCGTTCCCACAAGCACATCAATGATTCCTTCTTCAAAATCAGTAATTAACCGATGATAAGCGTTCTTGGTTCGTGTTGTATCTGCATCCATACGAGCTACTTTTATTTCAGGAAAATAAAGTGGTATTTCTTCCTCAATTTGCTCCGTTCCAAAACCCTTTAATGTAACTCTTGCGCTCCCACAGACACCACAAGTTGTTGGCATTGGTTTATTAGTGCCACAGTAATGGCATTTTAATAAATTTTGGTATTTATGGTAGGTTAACGAAACATCACAATTGTTGCATTCTGGAACATGTCCACACTCTTCGCACAACAAAAATGGTGCATAGCCTCTACGGTTTTGAAATAGAATAACTTGCTCTTTATTTTTAAAAGCATCTTCCATTAATTCCATTAACAAAGGAGAAAAATGCGATTTCATTTTCTTTTTTCGAGTAGCCTCTTTTATGTCAGCACAAAGTACTTCGGGCAATTGAACACCTCCATGTCTCTTCATGATTTCTACCAAACCATACTTTTCTTCTTTTGCATTCCAATAGGTTTCTACTGCGGGAGTAGCAGAACCCATTAATACTTTTGCATTATGGATGTTCGCTAATACAATAGAAGCATCTCTTGCATTGTATCTAGGAGCAGGTTGATATTGTTTAAAGCTATTTTCGTGTTCTTCATCAATAATTATTAATCCTAAATTGCTATAAGGTAAAAACATTGATGAACGAGCTCCCATTACAATTTGAAACTTAGAAGATTTGGTATGCTCAAAATTGAGAACGGTATTCCATATCTCTACTCTTTCATTTTCATTGAACTTTGAATGATAAACACCAATAACATCACCAAATACTTTTTGTAAACGAGCAATTAATTGCGTGGTTAAAGCAATTTCCGGTAACAAATAAAGTATTTGCTTACCTTTATCTATAGCTTCTTGAATGAGTTTAATATAAATTTCCGTCTTTCCAGAAGAGGTAACTCCGTGAAGTAAAACAACGTCTTTTTCTGAAAACTGTGTTTTAATTTTACTTAATGCTATTTCTTGATGCTCGTTGAGCGTTTTATCACCTATTAGTGTATCCTTGTATTCTCCAATTCGATCAACAGCAACTTCATATACCTCAAATATATTTTTCTTTATCATTTGATTAATGATAGATGAAGTAACATTAGTAGATTTTTGTAAATCTATTTTTTTAACTTCTTTCGGATTGTCACTATACCTGTCAGCAATTTTAATGAATGACATTAAGGTCTCTAGCTGTTTTTTTGCCTTACTAATATCACTAAAAACTTGCTCTAGATTTTTCTCTTCATTAGCAAATTCAGTTAGCCGAACATAGGAGATTAATTTCGGCTTGTATTTTCTCTTTAAATCTTCTTCAACAACAATGGCCCTTTTTTCGATTAATGATTTGACTACTTTATGCACGTTTTTTAAGTGTAGAATTTCTGAAATTTCTTGAAGACTTAAAATTTCTCTTACCTCGAGCGCCTCATATATAAGGTATTCATTATCGTTCAAATCCTTAATAAACTCAGCATCAAATTCAGCATTCAAAAGAATTTTTGTTTCGCTAGCTAGTTTAAGAGCACCAGGTAAAGCAGCGTTAAAAACATCACCAGGGTTGGCTATGTAATAATCAGCTATCCAATCCCAATGTTGTAATTGGTAACTATTAACAATAGGGTTATCATCTAATAAAGACTCTACATATTTCGCTTGGTATTCGGCAGGAGGAGTATTGTGAATGTGTTTAACCAAAGCAGAATAGAGTTTACCTCCTCGCCCAAAAGGAACAACAGCTCTTTGACCAATTTGAATGAATTCATTTAATTCATCAGGCAAACGATAGGTGAATAAATTCGGTAAAGAGAGGGGTAATATTACATCAATAAATTTGGTCTCTTTACTCATTTTGATTTTGTAATTTATGAATTTTCTTAGTGCCTTTATACATTTCGTATTTCATAAATCTACACTCTAAACTTCCATTGAACAATTTTATTTTTCTGGATGGACGTAATCCTACTTTTTTAAGTGCGCCCATATTCGAGCTAATTAACCATGCATTCCATCCATCATATCGATTTTTTAAATTATCACCAAAAGCAGTATATAAATCATCAACATTTTCTCCAATACGCTCTCCATAAGGTGGATTAGAAATGATTATACCTTTAAGCTGAGGAGCTTCAAAATCTACAAAATCTTTTTTGTGTAATTCTATTTTATCTGTTAATCCAGCCGCTTCAATATTAGCTCTCGCCATTCCCATAACTCGGGCATCATTATCAATGCCAATTATTTTAAACTTAAAATCAATTTCTTCATCCAATGCTTCATCCACTATTTCATTAAAAAGGTTTTCATCAAAAGTTTTCCAATTCATAAAACCAAATACAGCTCTATTAATATTAGGGGGAATATTACAGGCAATCATTGCTGCTTCTATTAGTAATGTTCCAGAACCACAAAACAAATCGATAAAGTTGGAATTTTTATCCCAGCCACTTAATAGTATCATTCCGGCAGCTAAATCTTCTTTAATAGGAGCAAGGCTTGTGCTATCTCTAAAACCTCTTTTAAAAAGAGCGTCACCTGAGCTATCTAAACTAACAGTACACTCATTTTCCTTATTAATGTGAAGATTTATTCTAATGTTCGGTTGGTCGGTATCTACGTTAGGACGCTTATCAAATTTATCTCTAAATCTATCTGCTATGGCATCTTTAGCTTTGAATGCAGGGAATTTGGTGTGATTAAAGATTTCAGAAAAAACTGTAGAGTCAATGGCAAAAGTTTGGTCTACACTAAAAATATCTTCCCAAGCAATAAGCTTAACCTTATCATAAAGATCCTCAGCATCTTTAATCCTAAAAGTTCGAATGGGAACAATTAGCCGGTTAGCGGTTCTTAGCCATAAATTAGCTTTGTATAGAGTTTCTTTATCTCCTTCAAAAATTACAGCACGTATAGCCATTTCAACTTCTTTTACACCAAGTTGTTTTAGCTCTTCAGCCAGAACTTCTTCCAAGCCAAAGGATGTTTTTGCTATTATTTTAAATACATTTCCGTTCATGTAAAAGCAAAGGTATTATAAATAAAATGAGTCGGGATGAGAGGATTCGAACCTCCGATCTCTGGTCCCCCAGACCAGCACATTAACCTGGCTATGCTACATCCCGAATTTTAACAACTTTTTTCAAAACAAGAGTTATATAAGTCTTAGTTTTGTATCTCAAAAATAGCCAATTTGAACCTCGTTAAAAAAATACTTTTTATTCTTTTTTTATCACTTTTTGCTAATCAAGTTCTTGGTCAAAATAAATTCACTGTAAGCGGTTATATCAAGGATAAAATAAATGGAGAAAGCACTCCAGGAACTACAGTTTATATAAAAGAACTTTTAAAAGGAACTACCTCTAATGTTTATGGATTTTATTCAATAACCCTCGAAAAGGGAGAATATACTTTGGTTGTTTCTTATGTGGGGTATAAAAATATTGAACAAAAAATTAAGCTTGATAAAAACATTAAATTAAACTTTGAAATTGAAGAAGATGTATATGAAACAGAGGAATTTAAAGTATTTGGTGAAAGGGAGGATAAGAATACCATTGAAGCTACCATGAGTACTAATGAATTGGATGTTGAACAGGTAAAATCGCTGCCTGCCATTTTTGGAGAAATAGACATTATAAAATCAATACAGTTACTCCCTGGTGTTCAATCTGCTGGTGAAGGTAATTCTGGTTTTTATGTTAGAGGGGGAGGTCCAGATCAAAATTTAATTTTATTGGATGGAGCAGTAATTTATAATGCATCTCATTTATTTGGATTTTTCTCTGTATTTAATGCTGATGCGATAAAAGATGTAAAATTGATAAAAGGTGGTATGCCCGCTGAATATGGTGGAAGATTATCATCGGTACTTGATATCACTATGAACGATGGGGATATGAAAAATTATAAAGTTGATGGTGGAATAGGACTTATATCCTCTCGTTTAACTATACAGGGGCCTATTAAAAAAGATACTGCTTCTTTTATTGTTTCTGGCAGGCGTACTTATATTGGTGATTTGATTCAGCCTTTTGTTAGTGATTCTTCAAAATTTAAAGGCAGCAATTATTACTTCTATGATTTAAATACTAAATTGAATTATATTATTTCTGAAAAAGACAGACTCTTTTTAAGTGGCTATTTTGGAAGAGATGTTTTTGTGTTTAGAAATTCTGATGATGGTTTTGGAATGGAAACTCCTTGGGGTAACGCTATTGTTGCATTAAGATGGAATCACTTGTTTAATGATAAATTATTTTTAAACACATCTGTAATCTTAACTAATTATCAATTTGAGGTTGGCTTAGAGCAAGATCAATTTGAGTTTAGATTATATTCAGGTATTACAGATTGGAATGCAAAATTTGATTTTAACTATATGCCTTCAATTTTACATAATGTAAAATTTGGGGCTAATTACATCTTCCATAAGTTTACTCCAAGTAATGCAACGGCTAGATCTGGGGAAGTAGATTTTAATACAGGTGATATTATTATTAATTATGCTAATGATGCCGCTTTTTATGTTTCTGATGATTGGGATATTAATGAAAAATTAAAAGTACATGGTGGTTTACGGTACTCATTGTTTCAGCATGTTGGTCCCTTCAAACGATATAATAATGATGAATTTGGTCATCCGGTAGATACAGTAGATTATAGTAATGGAGAAACAGTTAAGTTGTACCAAGGAATTGAGCCTAGAGTAAATATGCGCTATACTTTAAATAATAAATCCTCTGTTAAAGCATCATTCACTCAGAATTATCAATATATCCATTTGGCGTCATTTGCTTCGGTATCATTACCAACAGATGTATGGGTGCCTAGCTCTGATAAAGTAGCCCCTCAATTCTCCACACAATATGCAGCTGGTTATTTTAGGAATTTTAATGAAAACAAACTTGAAACTTCCATTGAAGTGTACTATAAAACAATGAAGAGTCAAATTGAATATAGTGATGGAGCTTTACCAAAAGATAATGCTGGAAATAATGTGGACAACGCTTTTACTTTTGGTAGAGGCTGGTCTTATGGTTC
>JBFIEB010000158.1:0-6729 GCA_041603555.1 Vicingaceae bacterium | reverse complement strand
CTATTGGAATAAGCTCTATCAAGGTGTTTAAAGGTATTAGGAAGACTAAAGGGGACATCTTGAAAGAACTCACCTGATTTACAAAAATGAATAATAGAGTCAAATTTTTGATCAAAATAATTATCCGTTAATAATTCAGCTTTTTGCTGATTACCTACAACAAAGCCTAGGTCTTTAAAAGCTTGCTTAATCGATGATGTTCCAGTTTTATTAGACCCAATACAGAAATACTTTGTATTTTTTTTAATACGCATTTTATTATATTCAAACCAGATTTTTTGTTGTATCTTTTTAACGAGAGAAGACATTTAGACTAATTTGATTTCAATATAATTTTTTTTATTTCTTGTAAAGCTTCAAATTTAAATAAATAAGTAAATAAGCCATAAATGAAAACCCCTATAAATCCACCTATAATTAAACGAATCAAATCACTATAATGATGAAGATAGAAATAATCAATTAACCAAACTAGAGTTGCAATCACTAGTGTTAATAATATCGTAGGCATTATGTCTCTAAGCTGTTGACCCGAAGAATAATTAATCAATTTTTTACTATACCAACCATTAACAATAAAACCCATTAATGATAAAGGTATTTGACCAATAAGAAGCCCATAAATTCCCCACTGTATCGAAATTAGTATAACTATTAATATAAATACTTTTTTAATTATTGATAATTTTAAGTGCAAATTAGTAAATCCCTTCACTGTAAGAATGTTAAGATTATACACACTAACAGGCGTAAATAGACTTCCCAAACAAAGGATTTGAAAGTAAGGTACAGCTGGCAACCATTTTTCTGTTAGTAAAAACCTAAACAAAGGTTCAGCCAAAGCAGCCATAAATAATATTACTGGGGTGATAACGAATACAGCCAATTTCATGATAATTCTATAAGCATTTTTTAAACGTTTGTTATCACTCTGTATTTTACTAAATAGAGGATAAGTAACCTGATTGATGATTGCTCCAAAGTTTTTAATTGGAAATTGTTTAAGTGTATTTGATCGATTATAAAACCCTACCTGCAAAGGGTTAAAAAACTTACCAATAATGATAGTGTAAATGTCAGCAAATAAGGTATCTATTAAACCGGCTACAGTTAATTTATAACCAAAATTAAGGTGGTATTTAATTTTTTCCTTTTTTATTCTAAGTGAAGGGTACCATGGAGTCCAAAACCATAATTGAATACTCAAGGCTGTTGATCTAACAATAGCGCTCCATACCAAGCTCCAAACACCAAAACCATTTAATGCCATATAAATACCTACAGAACTACCAATGATTATTGAGGGTACTGTAATAATGGTTTGTTTTTTAAAATCAAGCTCTTTAGTAAGTCTTGTATTTTGTACAATGACAAAAGCATTTACAATAAATACCACACAGTATAATCGTATAATAGGAATCAGTAATGGCTGATTATAAAAATCAGAAATTAACGGAGCTGAAAAAAACATCAAAAAGTACATCAAAACACTAAGAATTAGATTAAACCAAAAAACGGACGAAAAGTCATCTTGATCAGGATCAATAGTTCTTATTAATGATTTACTAAGGCCACTATTGATTAGAACCGTACCAATGTTCATAAAAACAGCAATCATAGCAATGAGCCCAAAATCTTCAGGTAATAAAATTCTAGCAAGGAGGATAGACACAACAAAACTAATTCCTTGTGTACTCATCTGTTGAATGAAGGTCCAAAGCATTCCAGAAAGCGCCTTTTTCTTTAAAGACATTTTAAGGGGATTAATTCCATCTAACTTTTTAGTCTTTTAATAATGGATGGCTTTTTTGAAGGAGAATCTCCATAATACCCACCTCCGTAACCGTATCCATAACCGTAACCATACCCGTAACCGTAGCTATAGCCATATTTATAGCCAATGCGTTGCTCTTTTAAATCGTTAACAATCATTCCTATGTTGGTGACTTTTTTGTCTATATATAATTGATTAATCAATTCTAGGTGGTTCTTATTAGTATAACGTTGTCTAACTACATATAAATTTACATCTGAGAATTGGGTAAGAATCATAGCATCAGTAACTAACCCTATAGGAGGAGTATCAACTATAATTACATCATAATGCTGTCTGGTTTGATTAAAAAAATCTTTCATTTTTTCAGTATCTATTAACTCTGAAGGGTTTGGTGGCACAGGACCAGAAGAGATTAAATGTAGGTTTTCAGTACCTGTAGGTTGTGTTATTTCAGTTAAAGATGCTTTTCCAATTAGAAATGAGGAAAGGCCTTCGAAATTGTTTAACTCAAAATCATTAAAGATTTTTGGTTTCCTTAAATCAGCTCCTATTAATAATGTTTTTTTTCCAGAAAGTGCATAAGCAGTTGCTAAATTTATAGAACAGAAGGTTTTTCCTTCACCGCTAATTGAAGATGTGATTAAAGCTATAAATGACTCTTTCTCCCTAGTGATGTAATTGATATTTGTTCTAAGTGCCCTGAAAGATTCGGCAACAACAGATTTTGGATGGTTAATAAGGACTAAGTTACCATCGGTTTTAACATGCCCTACAGTTCCAAAAATTGGAATATCGGTAACTGACTCAATATCCCCCTTTTCCATTATTTTAGTGTTAAACAAAAACAAGAGCAACACTACTAGAAATGGTAATATGAAAGCAATTCCAAAATTTAACAAATAAATATTTGAAGGCACAATACCAACGTATGACACCGTATAATAACTAGCTGGCTCAACTATTTTTGCATTTGGAATATTAGAAGCTTCTGCCAAAGCGGCTTCGCTTCTTTTTTGGAGTAGATAGTTGTAAAAATCATTGTTAAGGTTATAAATTCGATCAATTCTCACAAATTCAGATTCTGCCGCAGGAAGCTGAGTTAATTTACCATCGATATTAAGTAATTGCTCTTCTAATAATTCTAACTGAAATTTATTTTGTAATAAACGTGATTCTATATTTGCTGAAAGTATATTTTTTGTGGTATTTATTTGATCAATGTAAAGTTGGTAAGTCGTACTACTATCACTAATTTGAGTTTCTAAACTTTTTTTCTTAGCATACAAAGTCATTAAGGACTCAATTGATTGATAAATAGGATCTCTTATATCTATATTAATCAAATTTGGAATAAATATTTTATCAATTTCTGAATCTTTTAATTTTTGTAATACCTCAGTATAAAAGTTAAATTCAAACTTAGTTTCAAGGTATTTAAGATCAAGTGTATTTGACTGAGGGATGTATGAATTTGTATTGATTTCTAATTTTTTATTATTATTTTTTTGCTTAAAATCTTCTATTTTAATTTCATTCGAATTCAAATCTCCAGCTACAGCGCCCAGTTGATCATCGACAAATTTTATAGTATTAGTAGCTATTAAACTACTTTCTTCCAATCCATTCTCAATATACTTAGCCATTAAAGCATTAATAAAATCAATTTCCTTAGTAGTGGTAGGGCCTCTTAAACTAAATTTTAAAATAGAAGACTCAAGCGGTTCTGTTTCTAATTCAATGCTATTTTGATATACTTTAGCTAGCGAATTCAAATCATTAATACTAAAAGAATAAAGTTTTTCCTGAGACTTTGAAGACGAATAGTTTTCAGTTAAAGATACTTTCAATTTAGTTCTATTAATAGATATGGTTTTATTAAATGGATAACTTTTTTTATCGGATAGCTCCTTATCCTTAGATATAAAAAAACTCTTATCATTAATTATTTTAAGAAAATAGCTAGCTCTACTGTTATATTCGTTAGTTGTATCTAACTCTACAATAAATGGAGATTTTTTGTAAAGTTCTGTATTTTTCATTTCTCCAATATCATAATAAAAAACACTAAAGTCTAGTTCATCGATTACTGAACGCATTAAATTATAAGAACTGATTAAACCAACCTCATTAGAAATTCTACTACGAGCACTCACTAATTCCATTCCTTTTATAAAATATTCTTGACCCCATGAAGAATACTCATCTTTTAATAATGCCTTACCGTAAGTTTTATAAATAGGAACACTATACCTAACCTTATAATAACTAATTGACCAACCTATCAATAAAGACAAAGCAAAAAGGTACCAATACTTGAGCATTCTTGCCCCCAAGGCCTTAAAATCAAAACTCTCTATTGCATTGTTTGTTGTTACCTTTTTTTCCATTAAATTTTCTAATAATGTAGACAAAAATAGTTTATTAATCGTATAAATGGAAGTTTACACGGTTAACCTAAAGTTATTTTATAAATTTGTATTTATATAGTGTTAAGTTCATTTATAAAAAATATCAAACAACAAGATAGATTCGTAGCTGCCTTTATAATAAAAGGATTTACCCTTTATATTGTTTGGTTTTTACTATACGACAATTGGTTATTAAAGGATGGATTGGTAGACCATTTTTTAATACAACATTTGGTAGATGCTACTTCATTTATCTTAAATAGTATCGGATATCAAACCTTTCAATATGCAGATGCCGTTGGAATTGATGGTACTCATGGCGTACTTATTGGTGCTCCATGCAACGGCTTGGATTTGTTTGCTCTTTTTACTGGGTTTATTATAATTTTCCCTGGTAAAATGACTTATAAAATCATCTTTATCCCGATAGGCTTACTCGTTATTCACATATTAAATATATTAAGACTCGTGAGTTTAGCGTTAGTTGTCCTATATTCTCCAAACAGTCTTGATTTTAATCATAAATATACATTCACTGTAATAATCTATGGAATTGTATTTTTACTATGGATGCTTTGGGTGAAAAAATTTTCTAAACGCTAAATTTATTGCTTACTCGTAAAAAAATAGTGCTACTAATCCTATTCCTCCTTACATTTAGTATTGGGTATATCCGTGAAACTATTTTTTTAGTCATCAATACAGTTATTCATAACTACCCATTCCCTTTTAACGCTTCCTATCTAGAGCCTCCAGCTTTTTTATATGAGATGGAAAACGAAAATCTAATTATAATAAAATGGGTACTCACCTTTTTGTTCTCTATTATTTTTATGGGTACAACCCTACTTATTGTAAATTTTTATTTTAAGTCTAAAGCATATAACAGGATTACGATAGCTGCTATTGTTGCACTATTTTTATTTGCTCTTATTATTTCACTAATTGGGATTGCTATTAATAAGTTTGATGGAATTTACCCAATGAGTCGCTTTGTAGTTGGCCTCCTTCAATCTCCATTACTAACTTTTACTATATTTACTTTATTTTATTTTATTGATAATAGATACCGATTAAATGAATGAAAAAATTATAAAATTCGTAGCCAGATTTTTTAGAAACATACCTCACTTTAAAGGAAAGTATCAATTGGGAATGTTTATTCAAAAATTATTTAATAAGTCAAATAAATGGAATCAACCGGAATTTTTTATTGAATTTAAAAATAAAACTCACTTATTTATTGATGTTCGGTCTAATACCCACTCTGTCCCTTTTTGGACTGGAAAACGGGATCAAAAAATTATCACCCTAATTCAAAAAATGATTTCACCTGAATCTGTAATTCTAGATGTAGGGGCAAATATAGGCTATTACGCGATTCCACTAGCTTTCCATCTAAAAAAATCCAATGTTAGCGTTCATGCCTTTGAGCCTGTTAAGGCCAATTTTGAAAGCCTTTCTAAAGCAATCGAAAAGAACAACCTTAAAAAGCAAATTACTGCTAATAAACTTGCCCTAGGGAACTCTATTGGAACAATAGAAATTATTAAAACTGAAAAAGGAAATACAGGTAATGCCGTTATAGATTTTAATGACGATAATTTTAAAAAAGACAGAGTGAAAGAAACTATTCCAATTACTACATTGGATAAATACATGGAAGATAAATCACTGTCTAGATGCGATTTTATTAAAATAGATATTGAAGGAGCAGAAATATTTTTTGTTCAAGGAGGGATGAAATTAATTAAAAAATATAAGCCAATCATTTACGGAGAATTTAATTCTTATTTCATCGCAAAATTTGGTTTTACAGTGATGGATGTATGGAAATTATTAGAGCCATTAGGATATAAAGCATTTGTAGAGGATGTAAATCATAAAGCTAGTTTTAAAGAAGTCAAAATGAAAGAGGGACTGGTAAATTTATTATTTATACCCTCCGAAAAGAGTAGTGACGTGAATAAGTGGTTAAATAAATAAATTATTGTTTAAAAATCGGCTTATATATTTTATGGTAAAGAAATCCATAGATTTTTTTATATACTAGCCACAACTTCTTTTTAGGGCTATTGGGTGTTTTAGTATATAAACCTTTATTTGCATGAGGTATAGGTTCATTAGGAATAGCTATACCTAAAAATGGACATAATTTTTCCCATCCTTCTCCGCTAGTAAAATCGATAATTAAGAAATCATTTGGACGATTTTTAAAATATTTGACTACTTGTTGATAATGATTTAAGTAAACTTTTTTAAAATTCTCTTCATTTCCAATCGTCCTTCCATCACCATAAATATAATCCCTTATTACTGTAGTATTATCATAAAAATGATTCAAACAACTTCGATACCATTCATCTACATCTCTATAGGTTAAAATAAATTTGCTTTCAGGAAAAGCTTCATCCATTTCCCTAAATAATAAAAACCAAGGGTCATCTTCAAAAGCATTATAACTCTTAGCCATTTCAATAAACGCATCAATATCTTCTGCAATCAACTCTTTTGCTTTTTCATTTTGCTGACCACAAACCTTAT
>JBFIEB010000157.1:0-6790 GCA_041603555.1 Vicingaceae bacterium | reverse complement strand
GGGCTCATCATTGGTATAATCACCAATGTATGGGTCTAAAAATACCAAAACAAACTCAAAGAGAATTAAGAAAGCGAAAAATATTAAACCTTCAGCCATATTCGGTGAAACTTTAATAAATCCTAATGAAAGAATAACTCCAAATAATAATAGTATTCCTAAAAAAATGAGTGAGTATTGTAAATTATTTCTTCTGCTTGTTTCCTCATTTTCGAGCCTTGCTTGTTCTTTAGCTTCATTTTCTTTTATTATTTGAGCTTTTTCAAATTCATATTGTGTTTGTTGTCGGATAGTTGCTTTTTGGGTTTCTTCGTTATTAATGCTGTCTCTCATTAGAATTTCAAGCTTATTCATTTCAAGAGCTTTTAGGTGTTTCTTTTGTTTTTCAAAAATAACCTTAAGTGTGTTTGCTGAACGTTTTATATTTATTGGATATCCTAACTCTTTTGAAGCTTCCATGCTTTTTTTTGCATATATAAGAGCCTCTTTTGGTTGGTTTCTTTCTATAAGGAGATTAGCAATACTATTGAGAGAAAAAGCTATTCCTTTTTTATCTTCAATTTCTTCGTATGTTTTTAAACTTTTAGTGAAATATTCTAAACTTTTAATTAGTTCTCCCTTGTTTTGGTATATTGAACCAATGTTGTTTAAGGAAATAGCGATTCCTCTTTTATCTCCAATCTCTTCTCGTATTTTTAAACTTCTTGAATGATAATCTAATGCCTTTTTAATGTCTCCTAGGTTTTGATAAATGAGTCCAATATTGTTAAGAGAATAGGAAATTCCTTGTTTATCTCCTGTTTCTTCTCGTATTTTCAAACTTCGTTCGTAATATTCTAATGATTTCGAAACCTCGTTTTGACTATGGTAAAGCAGCCCAATGTTATTTAAGCAATAAGCCATTCCTCTTTTATTGTCTAGTTCTTCGTAAATCTTTAGGCTTTTACCATAATAGTCTAGAGCTTCGTGAATCTTTCCTTGATTATCATAGACAACAGCAATATTGTTTAATGATTCTGCAATTCCACCTTTATCTTCTATTTTCACTCGTATTTTTAAACTTCTATCATAATGTTCCATAGCTTTTGTAATCAGACCATTTTGCTCCTTTAAATAACCTATGTTGTTTAGCGCATCTGCAAAATGCATCAGGTAAAAATTTTTAAGGGAGCCTTCCTTGATGCTATTTTTTTCTGCAATTCTTTTTAGCCTTTCGTTATATTTAGGCCAAATATTATCATCAGCTTCTGCTTCAATTATTTGATTTAAAATGTTACATCTTGTAGTGTCATGCTGGGCATTTTTTAAGACCAGTTTTAACGAGTCCATATTTTGTCCAAATAAGATTAGAGGTAAAAGGAATAATATAACTATATATTTTTTCATTTAAATTCTAACAATTCTCTTTTTCAAAAATATTACCATAAATATAGCAAAAAAGCCCCTGCATTGCAGGGGCTTTTTTGCTTTGTATTGGAACAATGGTTATCCATTAAGCCTACTGTTTACTTCATCCCAATTTATTACATTAAAAAATGCATTGATATAATCGGGTCTTCTGTTTTGGTAGTTTAAGTAGTAAGCATGCTCCCAAACATCTAACCCTAAAATTGGTGTTCCACCACATCCGTTTGACATTAATGGGTTGTCTTGATTAGCAGTAGAGCATACAGAAAGTGTTCCATCTTTCACACAAAGCCAAGCCCAACCAGAACCAAATCTAGTAGCAGCGGCTTTACTAAATTCATCTTTAAATCCATCAAAAGAACCAAAGGAGGCATCAATAGCATCAGCTACTGCTCCTGTTGGATTTCCACCACCATTTGGACTCATTACTTTCCAAAATAAATCGTGGTTGTAATATCCACCACCATTGTTCCGAACAGCCATATTGTTCATGTCTAAATTTGCTAAAATGTCTCCGATAGATTTTCCCTCCAAGTCAGTTCCAGTAATTGCATTATTTAAATTTGTAGTATAACCAGCATGGTGCTTAGAGTGGTGTATTTCCATTGTTCTAGCATCAATATGTGGTTCTAGTGCATTGTATGCGTATGGTAACGTTGGTAATTCAAAAGCCATAATTTTTTGTTTTTAAGTGATTTATTATTTAATTGTTTCCTGAGCGGAGTCGAAGGAAAAGTTAATTAGATTACTTTATTTCGGCTTCGCTCAATGAGTAATCTTTAATGAGTAGCTAAATATTCAGCTATTCCTTCGTGAGTGGTTACTAAACCTTCTTTTTCTTTTGTCCAGTTTGCAGGGCAAGCTTCTCCATGCTCTTCGTTAAACTGTAAAGCATCTACCATTCTAATGGCTTCATCTACATTTCTACCTAAAGGTAGATCGTTAACTAATTGATGTTTTACAACGCCATCCTTGTCAATTAAAAATAACCCTCTATAAGCAATTAAACTACCGTGGGCAACCATTTCACCTTCTTCATTCCAATCAAAATCACCAGCCATACAATCATAGTTAAATGTAATAGTTTTGTTGGTGTCAGCAACTAATGGATAGGTTACACCTTGAATTCCACCAGCACTTTTTGCCATTTGTAGCCAACCCCAATGAGATTGCTCAGTATCAGTAGAGACAGCAATTACTTCTGTATTTCTACTCTTAAACTCTTCTAGTTTTTCTTGAAAAGCAAACAATTCTGTTGGACAAACAAATGTGAAATCTTTTGGATAAAAGAATAATACTACATATTTACCTTTAAATTGTTCTAATGTGAAATCGTTTACGATTTCTCCTCCATTGATTACAGCTTGTGCTGAAAATCCTGGAGCCTTTTTTCCGACTAATACGCCCATTTCTTTTTTAATTTTTAGTTATTAAACATTTATTACATATTCCTTTCAAATAGATATTAGTATTGTCTATTTGAAAGTCATTTAATTTGTTAAACTTCAATTTTAACGACTCAATTTCTACATCATAAACGTTGCTACACTTATTGCATTTAAAGTGAGCATGTTCCTCCATAATGGCATCGTACCGTGCTTCATTACCGTCAATAGTAAAAGTAGAAGTGATCCCATTATCTATAAATAGTTTTAAAGTATTGTAAACCGTGGTTTTAGATAGAGTAGGGATGTCGCCAACTAAATCTGTATAAATCCTATCAACAGTTGGGTGTTGTTTGTTTTCATACAAGTATTCAAATATCTTTATTCGTTGTAAAGATGGTTTGATATTGTTAGATGTTAAGTGGCTTACAAAGTCCAAGATTTGAAATTATTATAAAATTGTAATGATTACAAATTTAGATTTAATTCTTAAATCCGCAAGTATATTTTTAGATTTATTTTGATTAAAATTTATTATCAACAATTCACAAAATATTGTTAAAAAATACTTGGTAAGTTACATTAGTGTCTGGTTAGATTAGTGTTACTTTTAGGTTACTTTGTACCAAACTTTATAATATGCAATTTACATTTTATGGTCACGCATGTTTTGCAGTTGAGGTAGGAGGAAAGAAATTGTTATTTGATCCTTTTATATCTCCTAATGAAAAAGCTAGTGCCATTAATGTTGATGAAATTGAAGCGGATTACATTTTAATTTCCCATGGTCATGAAGATCATATTGCAGATGTAGAAAGTATTGCAAAGAGAACTCGAGCTAAATTGATTTCAAATTTTGAAATTATAACTTGGTTTGGTAAAAAGGGATTGGAAGGACATCCAATGAATCATGGAGGTAGTTGGGAGTTTGATTTCGGGATTGTAAAATATGTTAACGCTATTCATACTAGCAGTTTTCCCGATGGAAGTTATGCGGGCAACCCAGGCGGGTTTATCATAACTTCAAAAGAGAAAAGCTTTTATTATGCCGGTGACACTGCATTAACAATGGATATGAAATTGATTGGAGAATACGAGAAACTAGATTTTGCTGTTCTTCCGATTGGTGATAATTTTACAATGGGTGTGAAGGATGCAGTAGTAGCTGCAGACTTTATAAAGAGTAATAAAATAATAGGAATTCATTATGATACGTTTGGTTATATAGAAATTGATCATGCCAAAGCGATTAGTGATTTTTCTATAAATGGTAAACAATTAATATTATTAGAAATAGGACAAACAATAGAATTATAAAACCTTAAAAAAATATGGGAAAAATAATAGCAGTATCAAATCAGAAAGGTGGAGTGGGTAAAACTACTACTGCAATTAATTTAGCTGCCGGATTAGGAGTGTTAGAATATAAGGTTCTTTTGGTGGATGCTGATCCTCAAGCGAATTCTACGTCAGGTGTCGGATTTGATCCAAGAAATATTCGTAACAGTATATATGAATGTCTGATTAATAACATTGAGCCTAAAGAAGCAATACTACATACTGAATCTCCTAATTTAGATATTCTGCCAGCTCATATAGATTTAGTCGGGGCAGAAATAGAATTGATAAACTTACCAAACAGAGAGCAAATGATGCGTTTATCATTGGCTAAAATTAAAGACGACTATGATTTTATAATTATTGATTGTTCTCCATCTTTAGGTTTAATTACAATTAACTCTTTAACTGCTGCTGATTCTGTAATTATTCCTGTTCAATGCGAGTATTTTGCGCTAGAGGGCTTAGGTAAATTATTGAATACAATAAAAATAGTTCAAGCCAGATTAAATCCAGATCTCGATATTGAAGGTTTATTATTAACCATGTTTGATGTGCGCTTAAGATTGTCTAACCAAGTAGTTGATGAAGTAAAAATGCATTTCCAAACGATGATGTTTGATACAATAATTCAACGTAATACTAAATTAGGAGAAGCTCCCAGTCATGGTAGCACAATAATTATGCACGATGCAAATTGTAAAGGAGCAATCAACTATTTGAACTTAGCTCGAGAAATTCTTCAAAAAAATGAAATGACTAAAATGTCAGAAGAAGAAAAGACAATTGCCTTAGAAGATTAGAGATGACTAAAAAGCCTGCATTAGGAAAAGGATTAGGAGCATTATTACAAAATGTAGATACAGATATAACATTAGGATCTTCGGGAGAGGATGTTGGTAATATTGTAGGAGCGGTATCCTCTTTATCTATAGCAGATATTGAAGCAAACCCTTTTCAACCAAGAACTCAATTCGAAAAAGATGCTCTGGTTGGGCTATCTGATTCTATCAGAGAGTTAGGGATTATTCAACCCATAACAGTTCGTAAATTAGGCTATGGCAAGTATCAATTAATTTCAGGTGAAAGAAGATTTAGAGCTTCACAAATTGCAGAGTTAACGGAAATTCCTGCTTTTATAAGAATTGCTAATGACCAAGAAATGCTAGAAATGGCTTTGGTTGAAAACATTCAACGACAAGATTTAGATGCCATAGAGGTTGCTTTTAGTTACCAAAAGCTAATAGAAGAGTGTGGTCTTACTCAAGAAAAAATGAGTGAAAGAGTTGGTAAAAAGCGTTCTACGGTTGCTAATTACTTGCGTTTACTAAAATTACCTGCAGAAATTCAATTAGCAATAAGAACCAAAGATATTAGTATGGGGCACGCAAGAGCTTTGATAAATATCGATAATGATGCAATCCAATTGAAAATTGCAAGAAGGATTGTTAAAGAAGGATTATCTGTTCGCCAAGTTGAAGATATTGTGAAAGGAAAGAAGCAGGAAAGCCAAACAATTACATCCAAGAAAGATTTTGCATCAGAATTATCTTTAGATCAACAAAAAATTAAAGAAGATTTATCAGATTTTTTAAATACCAACGTTCAGGTACAAAGCAACTCAAATGGTAAAGGGAAATTGACCATTCCTTTTACTTCAGAAAAAGAGTTAAAGCGTATCATTGAATTACTCGGGTTATAAAATTTTATTGTGAAATCTACCCTATTTTTTATTATTACACTTATAGTGCTAACTGTTATGTCAGGAAAGGTTTTAGCGCAATCCGTATTGTTAGATTCTCTTAATATTTCTGATACCATTAAGGTTAAGCCCATAAAAAAACATTCCCCCACTAAAGCAACATTATTTAGCACGGCCATTCCAGGATTGGGACAAGCATACAATAAAAAATATTGGAAAATACCTATCATTTATGCAGGGATTGGAACTTCATTGTATTTTGCTATTTCTAATCACAAAAGTTTTAAAAAATTTAAAACAGCTTATGGAGAACGTATAGATGGTGATATCAACACTATAGATGAGTTTGATGGGGTTTTATCCGAGGAAGGGATACTAGCCAATTTAGATTTTCATCAACGAAACAGAGATTTGTCTTATATCATTGCTGGATTATTTTATGTGCTGAATATTGTAGATGCGGCAGTTGATGCTCATTTATTCGAATTTCCGAAAAACGACAATTTATCTTTTAATATACAACCAAGCATAGAACTAACTTCTAACAATGAATTGAGCAAGGGTTTTAAATTGGTCATTAATTTATAAATTTGACCTCTTATCATTGTCATCAACCATTAATGTAAAATGTAGATAAATTAATACTATTCAAATCTAACTTGAGTTTTTTAAGATATGAAAATTGCGATAATAGGATACGGTAAAATGGGTAAGGAAATAGAAAAAGTTGCTTTAAATAGAGGGCATGAGGTAGCTTTGAAAATTTCTTCAGAAAATATAAACGATTTTACTTTTGATAACATGAAGAAAGTAGATGTTGCTATTGAATTTACTAATCCAGATTTAGCAGTAAATAATATAAATATATGCTTAGAAGCTAATACTCCAATTGTAGTTGGCACAACAGGATGGTATGATAAATTTGATGAGGTGAGAAATAATGTTGCTCAAAATGATG
>JBFIEB010000156.1:0-6795 GCA_041603555.1 Vicingaceae bacterium | reverse complement strand
TCTAAATCAATTCTAGGAGCCGGAAAATTTTCCCTTTCTTTTTCAGGTATTGCAGCAAAAGCATCCCATTTTGCTTGATATTCTTTTGCTCTAATAAAGGCATCATAATAAACTTGCTCGACACCCATTCTTGTCTGAGGGAATCTATTTCCAAAACCTTGACCCCAAGCTGCTCTTTTTACATTCTCTCCTAAAGCAAATTTTATAAAACCATCTGTTTCCTTAATCTTCATTTCTTCAGGAGAACTTCCCCATCTTAATTTTATTAATCCGGATTGACCACCAATAGGATTACATGAACCGTGTAAAAGCTGGGAAGCAGTAACACCTCCTGCTAATTGGCGATAAATATTTATATCATCAGAATTAATAACATCTGAAATACTAACTTCAGCAGTAACGGCTTGCGTACATTCATTAACTCCTCTACTAATAGCGATGTGAGAATGCTCATCAATAATTCCTGGAGACAAGTGCTTGCCTTTACCATCAATAATTTTTGCACCCTCAAAAGATAAATTTCTTCCAATTTCAGCAATTTTTCCTTGCCGAATTAAAACATCTGCATTTTGCATGATTCCATCTACCTCATTAGTCCAAACGGTTGCTCCCTTTATAAGCATAGTTTCTGCTTTTGGTAATGAATCTAAACCATAAGCCATATTAGGATATTGAATTTTTGGAACTACTGAAGAATCAATTTTCTCCGATTCTTTTTCTTCCTTTTTATCGAGTTCTTTTAACCCTTTTATTGCGGTCCATTTAATCCAATCTCCATTGGAGAGTTGTCCATTCCCATCCCAAATCGCAGCATTGTCAGTTACGGTTCCACTAAGTCTGATTGTTCCTTTTTCAAATTCATCATTGGGGTTAAAGTGTAATGAGATATTTTTTCCAGAAAGGGAGACAGAAACATTTACCTTAGCGGTATCTGACTTATCATCCTTTGTACTGATTAATTCTATGCTCCCTTTTAATTTTTTTGGTTCACCACTCACTTTTAAAGGATAAATGTTTCCTTTAATATTTAAGCTATAATTTCCTCTTACATCAATTATATTATAATCAGAAAGAATGTATTGTTTCCCTCTAATCCAATTTTCATGAATGATATTTTTTTCTGAAAATAAATTTTCTGAAGTAATAATGAAATTAGCCATTTTCCCAGGAGCTAAACTTCCGATTCTATCATATTCATTTATAAAATTAGCAGGTGAATATGTAAGAGCCTTTAGAGCATCCTGTTCAGAAAGACCTGACTTTATTGCTTTCCGAAGATGTTTAAAAAAAACTTTTTTATCTTTCAGGTCAGCTGAAGTGATTGAAAAATCGACTTCATTTTTTGCAACTATCCCTAGATTATATGGAGCAAGTTCCCATTCCTTAGCGTCTGAATAGCTAACTATTAATGAATTATAAGGATCTGCGACATCATAAGCTTTAGGAAAATTTAAAGGAATAATTAATTTTCCGCCAGTAGCTTTTATTTCCTTTATTCTTTGGCATTCATCTCCTTTACCTTTAAAAATATATTGCATCTCAAACTCATCACCAATTTTATCAGCTCGTAAAATGCTCAACTTATCATTGGCCTCAAAAATTTGAGGCAATTTCCAATTATCAATAACTGTGTTTAATGAGATGTTGTATTCATCAACTTTAGAATTATTAAAAAGCCAATCTACATCATAGTAAGTTTGTCTTAACAATGCAATCATTCCCATTAAAGAACTTGGATAATCTTGTTTAGAGCTACCTTTATTGAAGGATAAGTGGTTGGCCACATTATTTTTCAACATTACTGCATTAGCTTGGTCGTTTCCTAAGGTGACCAAAGCAGATGTACCACGCATTATTCCATCATGCTGGTGTGTTAAAACCACTCCGAACCCTAATTTTCTTAATTCTTCAGCTTTTTTATCATCAACTTTGAATAACTGGCCAGCTTCTACTTCTGGTTTTATAGCTTGATTCCAATTGAAAGCGCCTTTGTTATTAGTCCCAATTTGTGGACCTGAAGACCTTGACCTCTGGTGCCCTGATGGAGTAGAATTACTTGATTTAGTGGGGATTCCATAGTCAGAATAAAGATCAATTAACGATGGGTAAATGTATTTGTTTTCCAAATCATAAATAACTGTGCTAGTAGGAATATCTACTTTGTTTTTTGATCCAACCGCTACCACTTTGCCATCTTTAATTAATAATGTTGCTTTTTCAATTTTTGTCTGATAATCAATATAAATGGTAGCATTTATAAACGCATAATTATTATGGATTTTATTGGGAGTTCCATTCACATTAAAAGTTTCCTGAGCAAAAGGAACTAATGAATTAAGGATAAAAACAAAAAGAAATAATTTCTTCATACAACCAACTTTAATTTAAGAAGTTCAAAAATAACGTTTTTACAATAAAAATTTTCTTACAAAATGATGAGCGGCAAGTTTATCACTTTAAATTAATAGAAGATAGGACCTTTTACTTATTTTTGTTTATCACAAAAACATTGCTTATGCTACATGCGCATTCCGGACTTCGTTACATTGTTTTATTATTCTTAATAGTAGCCATTGTAAAATCGTTGATGGGTTGGTTGGGAAAAAAACCTTTCTCCAAATCAGATAATATTATAGGTGCTATGCTTATGGGGGTTACTCATCTTCAAATTGTATTAGGTTTTGTTGTTTATTTTGTTGGAGGATGGAATGCAGGGTTGATGAATTTTGGAGCAGTAATGAAAGATTCAATTGTTCGATTTTGGACAATTGAGCATGCTGTAATTATGATAGTTGTTGTAGTATTAATATCTATCGGAAGGATAAAATCTAAGAAGGCGCCTACTGATGAATTAAAACATAAAAAAGGAGCTATTTTTTACATTATAGCTTTAATTTTTATTTTATGGGGAGGGGTAATTAAACCTTTCGCTATGGGAAGGGGTTGGATTTAAGATGAAAAAACTTTGAAAAATAATTCATACAGCACTTTTGAAAAAAATCAAGAAACAGCCGTTTTAGTTGGAGTTACTGTTCGAAATCAAGAACATAGAACAACCATTGAATACCTTGATGAATTAGCATTTTTAGCTGAGACAGCCGGGGTAAAAACTTTAAATCGATTTATTCAAAAGCTGGATAGACCTCATCCTAAAACATTTATTGGAAAAGGAAAAATGGAAGATGTGCTGAACTATGTTAAAGAGCATGAAGTTGATATGGTAATTTTTGATGATGAATTATCTCCTTCTCAATTAAGAAACATAGAACGAATTTTAGAAGTGAAAATTTTAGATAGGAGTAACCTTATCTTAGATATTTTTGCTACTAGAGCCCAAACTGCCCATGCTAGAACTCAGGTAGAATTGGCACAATATCAATATTTATTACCTCGTTTAACAAGGATGTGGACTCACCTAGATAGGCAAAAAGGTGGTGGTGCAGGGATGAGAGGACCAGGAGAAACTCAGATAGAAACAGATAAGAGGATTATCACACAAAAAATTTCTTTATTAAAAGGAAAGCTCGAAAAAATAGATAAGCAAAAATCTACTCAACGAAAGCAGAGAATGCAGTTGGTTAGAGTTGCTCTGGTAGGATATACTAATGTGGGAAAATCAACGATAATGAATATGCTTAGTAAATCGGACGTTTTTGCCGAAAACAAGTTATTCGCAACATTGGATACTACGATTAGAAAAGTGGTTATTAAAAATTTGCCTTTTCTATTAACTGATACGGTTGGGTTTATAAGAAAACTTCCGCATCATTTGGTGGAGTCTTTTAAATCTACTTTAGATGAGGTTAGAGATGCTAACGTATTAATTCATGTTGTTGATGTTTCACACCCTAACTTTGAAGACCATATAAATGTTGTTAATGAAACCCTTAAAGAATTAGGAGCATTGGATAAGCCTACTATTATTGTTTTTAATAAAGTAGATGCTTTTACTTATACAAAGAAAGATGAAGATGATTTACTTCCAAAAACCCGTGAAAATTATTCTTTAGAAGACTTAAAGAAAATGTGGATGGCTAAAGATGATAACCCATCTGTTTATATTTCTGCGGTTAAAAAAATTAATACGGAAGAGCTAAAAGATATAATGTATAATCATATAAAGAACACCCATTTACAGATTTACCCTCATCAATTACTTTATTAATAAGAAGGAAGACATTTCTTAAGTATCAATACCTTTAATGAAACATCCGAAGTAATATTGATTCAAAAGATTAGTTTTGTATAACATTATTTATTCAATGAAACTGAAGCTTGGATTATATATTATCGCCCTTTTGATTTTTTCTTCTAAATTATTTTCTCAAGAGAAGGTTTCTACTTTTGGTATTCAGTTAAAGCCAATTATTCCTATTGAATTTTTTGATGCCGGAAAACAGGAAAGTACATTGAATAATGTTCAATATACTGTTGACCCTAAATTTGGATTGAGTTTTGGAATGGTTATAAGAAAGGGTTTTACTAAGTCTCTTTCGTTAGAAACAGGGATTAATTTTTTAAAAAGAAATTATGATATGACTATTGATGATTCTGACTCATCATTTACGGGGGCATCAAATTTTAGTATTGTTAATTATGAAATACCAATACTTGGATTAGTATATGTTCAATTGAACAGAAATATGTTTATGAATGTGGCTGGCGGAGCTTCGTTTGATATTTACCCAACCCCATTGTTTGTGTCGGATTATTATTTTTCTAATGCTGTTAACAGAAATAATTGGCTTCAACCAAGTTTATTAGCTAATGTTGGCTGGGAGTATAGAACAGAAAAAAGTGGTTATATCTATTTTGGGGCTTCACTACATCGTTCCTTTTCTAAGATTATGAAGGAATTTATAACATATAAAGGGGAAAATGAGAATAGAAATGAAGAAGCTATTTTTGATTTATCAGGAAATTATTTAACAATTGATATAAGGTATTTTTTTCATGAAGAAAAACAAAAGAAAAAGAAAAAAGTGAAGAAAAAACCTAAGAAAGTCTTTATAGATCCACGTAAATAATTATTCGGAGTAAAATTTTAAAGCGGCAGAATTAATACAATATCTTAATCCAGTTGGTTTAGGGCCGTCATTAAAAACGTGACCTAAATGACCACCACAATTTGCGCAATGAACTTCATTTCGTGAGTATCCTATATTATTATCTACTCCCAAATCAATCCCATTTTCAATAAAGTCATAAAAACTTGGCCATCCTGTTCCAGATTTAAACTTTGTTTCTGAATAAAACAAGATATGATTACACCCAGCACATTTATATGTTCCATGAGCTTTATTATCCCAGTATTTTCCAGTGAATGCTGTTTCTGTTCCTCTTCTTCTAAGAACGTTAAATTGCTTTGGAGTCAATTTTTGTTGCCACTGTTTATCAGACAGTTGGTAATTATATTCAATACCAGAAGTAGAAGAGGACTGTCCACAAGAAATAATAGCAGTATAGAGGATGGCAATAAATAATAAATATCGAATCATTTTTTAAAATCTTAGTTTACAAATTAACTTTATTGTGGTTTAAATTATTATAAACACTTTTAAAATTAATTACCTTTGTCTTTCAAATGACCAATAATGAAAATTTCTTACAACTGGCTTAAAGACTATATTGATGCGCCAATTGATTCAAATCAAATAGCTAATCTTTTGACAGATTGTGGTTTAGAAATTGATACCGTTGAAAAAGTACAAAGTATTAAAGGAGGCATGGAGGGGCTTGTTGTTGGAGAAGTATTAAGCAAAGAAAAACATCCAGACGCTGACCGGCTAAATTTAACAACAGTTAATATTGGTAATGGCGAGCCATTACATATTGTATGTGGAGCTCCAAATGTTGATGTCGGACAAAAAGTAATTATTGCCACAATAGGAACTAAACTTTATTCTTCAGATGGAGAAGCATTTAAAATTAAAAAGTCTAAAATAAGAGGGGAATTATCCGAAGGGATGATATGTGCAGAAGATGAAATAGGAATTGGTAAAGCTCATGATGGAATAATGGTTTTAGATTCATCTGTACCGGTTGGAACTTTGGCCAAAGACCATTTTAACATAGAAGATGATTTAATACTTGAAATTGGATTAACTCCAAACAGGGCTGACGCAACGGGGCATATTGGTGTTGCTAGAGACTTAGTAGCAGTATTGAGACAATCACAGGATATTAATCTAATTAAACCTGAAGTAAAAAAATTCCATATTGATAATTCCGATTTAAATATAAAAATTGAAGTAGCTGATGCCGATGCGTGTCAGAGGTATTCAGGAATTACTATAAATAATATTAAAGTTGGAGAGTCACCAGAATGGCTAAAAAATAGGCTAAATAGTATTGGACTAACACCGATTAACAATGTGGTTGATGTTACCAATTTTGTGCTTCATGAAACAGGACAACCTTTACATGCCTTTGATGCGAATAAAATAATTGGAAATAAAGTTGTTGTAAAAAAAGTATCCGATAAAACTAAATTTATTACACTTGATGAAGTTGAGAGAGAATTGTCTCAAAATGATTTAATGATTTGTAATGAAAAAGAGCCCATGTGTATTGCTGGGGTTTTTGGTGGTATTAATTCTGGGGTTTCTAACAACACAACAAGTATATTTTTAGAAAGCGCTTATTTTAATTCTGTATCTATCAGGAAAACAGCTAAACGGCATGGATTAAATACCGATGCTTCTTTTAGGTATGAAAGAGGTGCTGATCCAAACATTACAGTTTATGCTTTAAAAAGGGCAGCGATTCTTATTAAAGAACTCACTGGAGGGATGA
>JBFIEB010000155.1:0-6797 GCA_041603555.1 Vicingaceae bacterium | reverse complement strand
TTTCCGTAAAAGTAAATGGATGAAATCCCTAGAAAGAAGAGTAATAGTAAAACCACAAATTTTCCAATCCTTAAGAGATAAATTGAAAAGTCAGTTTCTAAAATCCCTGTATGAACTAATCTAATTGTAATGGTTTCACTCAAAACAATTGCACCGATAGCTAACACCATTAAACAAGTTAGAATGGCTAATAATAATAATGATCTTAATCTGCGGTTGATATAACTTCCTTTTTTAACTGAATGATATGAATTGTTAAAAGCCATAATCATTGAATTGACACCATTACTTGCTAAGTATAAAGCCAGCAAAAAACCAAAAGACAATAGACCTCTACTTTTTCCAGTAATTATTTCTTTGATTGTTGAATTTGCTAATTCATTTGCTTGTTGAGGTAACACACTCTCTATTAAATTTAATAACTCCTCCTGAAAACCATGAATAGGGATGTAGGGAATTAAGGCGAACAAAAAAATAATAGAAGGAAAAAGGGCAAGAAAAAATCGAAAAGCAAGTGATGATGCCCTCATTGTTAAAGAACTTTTCTGTATACCTTCAATAAAAAAACTAACAATGTCATAGATGGGTTGCCCATCAAAACCCGGAATAACAAGCTTTTTAGATAAACTTAAAGGGGCTTGAACGATTTTAGTCGCTATTATTTTTTGTAAAATAGTATTCAAAATTTAGATAGCTTTTAAACTCAAATCTATACTATTTATTTGATGAGTTAATGCCCCAACAGAAATATAATCAACACCACATTCTGCATATTCTCTAATGGTTTCTTTAGTAATTCCACCAGAAGCTTCTGTTTCATATTTACCATCAATTAATTTTACTGCAGTTCTTATATTTTGGAAGGAAAAATTATCTAACATAATTCGATGAATACCACCAATTGACAAAATTTCATCAAGCTCGTTTAGGTTTCTTGCTTCTATTTCAATTTTTAATTCTTTATTTTTTTTGATGAGATACTTTTGAGCTGATGTAATTGCTTCTTTTATTCCTCCGGCATAATCAATATGATTATCTTTTATCATTATCATATCGTATAATCCCATTCTATGATTTACTCCACCACCAATCCTTACGGCCCATTTTTCAATTTCCCTAAGACCTGGCGTGGTTTTACGCGTGTCTAATATTTTAGTATTTAATCCGTCTAACAATTTTGTATAATTATTAGTGCTTGTGGCAATTCCACTCATCCGCTGCATAAAATTTAACACTAACCTTTCCGCTTGCAGAATAGAGTGGGTAGAACCTTCAATAATAAAAACGATATCTCCATCACTAACGGATTCGCCATCCCTTATTAATTGACAAAACCTGAGTGAAGCATCTATTTTTTTGAAAATCATTTCAGCTAACTCTACTCCGGCAATGATTCCATTTTCTTTAACCAATAAGTGAGCCTTTCCATTTGTGTTGTTTGGTATGCATGATAGAGAAGTGTGGTCTCCATCGCCAATATCTTCCTTAATGGCTATATCAATTAATTCGTCAACGTACTTCATCGGTAAAGTATTTTGCTTTTAGCAAAAGTAATTTGTTTAATGATAAAGTAAAGATTAAATGAGATTTATTCGTCAGATTCTATTTTAAGCTCAAGAATAGTAACTTTCTTATCTTGTTCTTTGTACAATATATAAGTTCGAAACGTACCTTTTGATGTTTTTAAATTACCAATAGAATAATGGGAATTATTTTTAGAATCACCATTATGAACAACAGTAAAATCAGAAGGTTTATTTTTTAGAAAGAATGTTTTTAAAATTAACTTTGCCTGTATTGCACTATATACACCCTCGTTTCCTGGAATACTCATGTCAACAGAAGTTCCAAAGTAATTCGCAATTTCATTAGAGTCCCCATTTTTTAAAGCATTAGCAAGGTTGTCAGAAATAGGAGTAGCACTAACAATTAGAGATAAGCTTAAAAATATTCCAACAATTAATTTTTGCATCTATTAGTTTTTTCCGATGATTATCAATTATCAAGCCAATTTTTACTAGAAATAATCACAAATTCAAAATACCATATCAAAGGTAATAATTTTTAAATTAGCGACATGAAGATAAAGTTAATTACCGTAGGGAAAACTGATGAGGATTATCTAAAAGTAGGAGTATTAAAGTATGAATCACGTTTAAAACACTACATAAATTTTGAAAACGAAGTTATTCCTGATATTAAAACTGGCAAAAAATTAAATGTTTCTTTACAGAAAGAAGTAGAGGGAAAAGAAATTCTCAAATCAATTTCAAAATCGGAATTTGTAGTATTATTGGATGAAAATGGTCAGGAGTTTAATTCAGTAGATTTTTCACATTTTCTTCAAAAAAAAATGAACTCTGGGATGGATTTAACTTTTGTAATCGGTGGCCCTTTTGGTTTTTCTGATGAAGTTTATTCTAAAGCCAATATTAAAATAGGGCTGTCTCAAATGACATTTTCTCATCAAATGGTACGATTGTTCTTTACCGAGCAATTATATCGCTCATTTACTATTTTAAAAGGTGAAAATTATCACCATAAATAACTATTTTTTGAAGAATTGGCTTAGCTTAGAAATAGGCTTAAACAGAAGGGTATATGGCTTAGGTTTTAATCCATTTATTTCCCACGCACGTTTATCTTCTCTGTTTGCTTTTAACCTGTTTCCTAAACTTACATTACTCACCCCACCAACTCGCATGCGAACAGTTACTCTGTTTAAATAGCTAATTGAACATTGGTATTTGTGGATGAAACGCAGCATTATTTCATAATCTGCTGCAGATGATAACTCTAAATTAAAATTACCATATTTTTCATAAATGGATTTTTTTACAAAAAAGGTAGGGTGGGGAGGCATCCAGCCTTTAAAAAACATTCCTTTTCGGTATTGTTTAGATTGCCAGTAACGAATAATTTTATTCGTATCAAGAGCATCTACATAATATAAATCACTATATAATGTATCTGTTTTTTCTTTTTCAAATTTTGCGACAACATCTTCAATTACATTATAGTCTATATAAAAATCATCTGAATTGAGATTAGCGATAATATCACCAGAAGCTAAGTTAATCCCTTTGTTAATAGCATCATAAAGCCCTGCGTCTTTTTCAGAGATAATTTTTGAAACTTTACTTTCATATTTATTCACTATCTCTAATGTATTATCAGTAGACAAGCCATCAACAATAATATATTCAATATTAGGATAAGTTTGATTGATTACCGATTGAATAGTATCTTCAATCGTTTTTGCACTATTATAACAAACAGTTATTATAGAAACTTTTAAGCTCATTAGGTTCTTGATATTACACAATTCTCAAGGACGATCATGTCCATTTGAGTTCTCAAATAACAATCAAGAGCCTCTTTTGGGGTATTTACAATAGGTTCATTTTCATTAAATGATGTATTTAATAAGATTGGAGTTCCTGTTTTCTGCCTAAATTTTTCAATTAGATCATAATACCTATCACCTTTTTCAACAGTTTGTAAGCGACCAGTTCCATCAACATGAGTTACAGCCGGAATTTCAGCATGTTTCTCTTTTCTGATTGGATAAACTTTTTCCATAAAAGGAACCTTGTCAGTTTTTTCAAAGTATTCAGGAACATATTCTTCTAATATTGAAGGAGCAAAAGGTCTGAAACTTTCTCTACGTTTAATTTTAGAGTTTAATAATTCTTTAGCATCATTACGCCTAGGGTCAACAATAATTGAACGATGCCCTAAAGCACGTGGTCCAAATTCTGCTCTTCCTTGAAACCATCCAATAACTTTTCCGGCTACTAATGCATCAGAAACAACTTCAATTAATTCGCTCTCTTCGTATCTTTTGAATTCAATATTTTCTCCTTTTAAATAAGATTCAATTTCTTCATTAGAAAATTTGGCACCTGTATAGGCATTATAAATAGCGGGTAATCTGTTATTCTCTAAAATATGATTATAGAGCCATAAAGCTGAACCTAGGGCAGTTCCTGCATCATGTCCAGCTGAAGGAATGTAAATGTTTTTAAAAGAAGTTCTTTCTAAAACTTTTCCATTGGCCACAGAATTTTGAGCTACACCTCCAGCAATACAGATGCTTTCCAATCCTGTTCTTTTTTGTAAATGATTTAAAATGTGAAAAATTAACTCTTCGGTAACTCGTTGGACAGAAGTTGCTATATCTTTGTGTTTTTGAGTTAATTCATCTCCATTTTTCCTAGCAGGTCCCAATAGGCTTTCTAATTTTGTAGAAAAAATAGATTCAATATGCGGGTCTCCGTTTTCCCAACTCATAGTTACTCCTTCTTTAGCATGAGTAAAGTAATTGGTGTCCAATTCAAACAATCCATTATCTTTAAATAGGATAACTTTTTTTAATTCATCAACATATTTCGGTTCTCCATAAGGAGCCAGCCCCATTACTTTATACTCATCTCCATAATGTGGAAACCCTAAATATTGAGTAAGCGAGGTATAAAATATTCCAGCAGAATGAGGGTAAATTACAGTATCTAAAACTTCAATTTTATTTCCTTTTCCAGTACCTATCATTGTTGAGGTAAAATCCCCAAAACCATCAATGGAAAGAATGGCTGATTCATCAAATGGGGAAGCAAAAAAAGCACTGGCCATATGACTTCGATGATGCTCAATGTTATTTACTTCTGCTTTTATACTTTCCTCAGGAATGTTAAATATTTTACTCAGCTCACCTTTAGTACTGACTACTTTACGTGAATTAGCCAATCTGTCTTTCAGCGCTTTTACCGATACCAAATTCTTAACAGAGTGTACAATTTTTTTATGTAGATTAGCAGACGGATCCCTGGAAATTGTAATGTAATCAACTTCCGTAATTTCAATACCCGCTTCTCCTAAACAAAATTTAATGGCTTCGGATGGAAATCCTGCCCAATGCTTTATTCTTCTAAATCTCTCCTCCTCTGATGCAGCAATTATTTTATCATCTTGTAAAATACAAGCAGATGAGTCACCATGAAAAGCATTTATTCCTAATATATACATGATTGTTATTTAGCGGTCTAAATTATGAATTCAATTACGAAGTTGAAAGAACAAATAACTATTGAAGAAACATTTTCTTTGTCAATGCAACTGCATTTTGTTTTTCTATTTCATTAGTTATAAAATTGTAGCAGTTATTTCTGATTATATTGTATTTAATTTGATTCATTTTATAGCATTTCTCGATTACTTTGATAAATTCTTCTTTATTTTCTAATTCAATATCCCAGCCTACATTAATACGATTCAAATCACTCCATGGTGTATTTGTACTTAAAATTAATCCACATCCAGCAGTTAAAGCTTCAACTATTACATGACCATAATTTTCATGCAGGGTCGGAAAAAATAAAAAATGATAATTCGACAATCTGTCATTGACTTCATCTGGATGTAATAATCCCTTATATTGAACTTTTAATCCTTTATTAGCAATATATTCTCGACATTCATCCCAATATGATTCATCTTCGATAGATCCAAAGATGTCCATTGAAATGTTTTCTTTTTTTAATTCGTTTAATCTTTCAAGGGTATATTTTAAATTTTTCTTGGGACTTATCCTAGAAAAGAATACTAGTTTCAAATCATCAGTTTTTTTTCCAATCTCTAAATTGTTGATGTTTAGAACCGAAATATTAGGAGCTTTAATTACTATGCTTTTATTTCCAAATGCTAATTTAATATCATCAATCTCTTCATTATCTGTGGCATGCCATATCACTTTTTTAAAAAAACCAGTTTGTTTCGTAAGGATTAAAAAGATTTTTTTCTTAAAGGGTTTTATTTTTAAAGCTCCCTTTCCAAGCATTCCTCTTGGAGCAATCATTATCTTTGAATCCAACTTTAATTTGTTAAGTGTTTTCAATGGCGATAGGGTGTAATTTTTTGAATATAGACTATTAAAGTAAATCAAAGAAAAATCCTTATGGTCTAAAGTTTTAGCAATAAAATTTACTCTTTCATTTTCTGATAAATAAGCTATCTTATACCGTTCTTTTTCTATCCATTTGTTCAAATCAACTTCAGTGTATGGTTGCTTGTCTCCAATGTCTCGGTCAGATGTAATAATATAAAAAGAAAAGTATTCACTCAATGTGTTTACTATATTGAAAACTGATTTTATTGGTCCACCAGCTTTAAACCCAGGAATGAACCACTCAATAAAAATCAATATTTTTGGTTTAGTATTCAATATCTATGAAATTCAGTTGCAGTTATTACCCAATTTTCTTTATTTAAGTATTTCTCTCCGTTTGAATTTAAAGGGAATATGCAGAATTTAAGTTTATTAGGAATTGATAAAAACCCAGAAGTAATCATTTTTTTGTTTAATGGGTGTGCTTCAGACATATTAAAAATAATAAGCCCTACTTTAAGCTGCTTTCGTATTTGTTGTTTTATTGATTTTAAAAATTTAGAGCTAAAATTATTTTTTGGAAAAACATCCATTATTTGAGCTTCTGTAAAAGACCCTCTTTTACCAACACGAACAATTGCCCATCCTAATTCAGATTGAATAATTTCGTAATCATGCATAGCATGTGAAAAATACCTCCATTTTAAAAAATGATAGTTTCGTTGAGGATAAAGTAAATTAGTAAAAGAATATGGGTGAACATTGCTTGCTAAAAATTCAAAAGAATCTAAGGTGGCTTTTTTGTATGAAGTAATCTTATTTACAATAAACGATTTTTTTAAAGATAATGGATTAAACTGATTAATGAAAGTTTTGATATTTCCTGGAGAAATCCAATACTTTAAACCATTTA
>JBFIEB010000154.1:0-6800 GCA_041603555.1 Vicingaceae bacterium | reverse complement strand
ATTCTGTTTATTGCTTTTTGAACTACCGGGTCATAATCTTGCACTCCAAAACTATTTCTCCTAAACCCTAAGTCGTATAATTTTTGAAGATGTTCTTTACTGGTATTGTTGGGATGCGCCTCAAAACTGAATTCAAAATCAGCACATTTTTCAGCCTTCTCAAGAATTCCATTTATCAGTTTTTCTAAATTTTCTGGGCTAAAAAAGGTAGGTGTTCCACCTCCAAAATGAATTTCTTTAACATGCGGTTTTTCTTCAAACAAATCGCAATAGAGTTTCCATTCTTTTAAAACTGTTTCAATATAAGGCTGCTCAACATTGTGCTGCTTGGTTATTCGTTTATGACAGCCACAGAACGTGCATAAACTCTCGCAAAATGGTAAATGAATATAAATGCTTATTCCTTCCGTTTGATTACTCTCATTAAAAGCTTTAATGGTAGAGTTGATCCAGCTTTCGTAAGCTATTCCCTCTTCATTCCAAAAAGGAACAGTAGGATAACTGGTATATCTTGGTCCGGCAATGTTGTATTTTTGGATAAGATTTGTACTCATTTCGCTTTAATAGTATTCTTTAGATAATAACCCAAAACAAATGAAACACAACCAGGCTTGGTGTTGTTTATAACATCATAATGTACCATCATTTTTCGCTGAGGATACTCCATAGTAATTTCATAAGTGCTGTATTTAGTTTTTTGTGCTTCTTCAGAGTTAAACACTTCTTCGAATTTACCCACTCCTCTTTTTTTTCCTAAATCATACAACCTGATAATAACACCTTCAGGCATATTAGCTGCATCAAATACTAATTTATAAACTACCCCTTTAAATAGGTTAATTTGATACTCTTCTTTTAACGTATACTCAAAAGTTTTTATTTCAGTTGTTCTGTAATTATCGTATTCAGCTGCACCTAACAATTGATAAATCCTCTTCCTTTTAAGGTTCTCACATTGAGCAAATGAATTATTTAGTCCTAACAAAAAGAAACTTAAGGTTAATATTATGGCTCTTTTATAAAACACTTACTTATGGTCTAACATCTTTTCTCCAATTTTTTTACCAAATTCTCTCATTTCCTCGGCAACTTCCTTATCGTTAGTAGCTCTTTCGTAGGTATCTGACATGGTAATGATAGACTGATAAAAGAAATGTTTCATTTCGTCTAGCATCATGTCTTTAGTCCACAAATCAATACGTAAGGTGTTATTTTCTTTGGCATCCCATAAACTTATAATCATTGCTTTAGCATTTTTAATTCCTTCTTCACCTGTATCAGAGGCAGACCATTCTATTTTTTCCGGCACATGGTTTTCATCTAAAGATACTGTAAAATTTATTTCTGATTTTTTTTCCATTTTGTATGCGCAATTAATTACGGTTTGTATTTAGAATTATTTAATAGCTCTTGAGCATTATTTTTTTTCATCAACTCCTCAATACTTGTCGTTGGATTTTTCTCCATGTAAGCTTTAACAATTTGCCAACCTAGCCAATGACCGATACGACCAGGAGAACCATCAGGAAATCCTTGAATAAAAGGAGCTTCACCCATATATTTTATAATTTCTGTAGGATCTTTGGTGTATAATAAGTTGTTATCAATAAAATAAAACCATACTTGCTCTTCATTATTGTCACACCATTCTAACTGAGTTTCGCTATAACTTATTTTAACTGTATTTGGTGCCTCTGGCATTAAAGCATTCATTAAATAGATAATTTTACCTTGATGCACCATTTCGGTAAGTAAATCTGCATTTTTTTCAGACAATTCAAATTCTGTTGAGACCCAACCCAGCATAGCACCAGCTACTAAGCTTTCTTTATTCATATAGGAGGTTTTATACTTAGGAAGCCCCAACTGACTGTAAGCATCATAATTGTTACCCAAAAACATATCTAAGCCAATTCCTAAATACTTTTCGTCAGTTACTATAGCATAATTAAAACCTGAGATATAAGTAATTACTTCGGGTACTGGTTTTTTAGGGAAATAATATTTGTAATGTTTAAATGCATTTTCTAATTCCATCTTGTAGGGAGAAAAATCGCTGTAAAGCTTATCTACATCCGTTTTAATTTCTTTAATGTAAGAGTCGTTTTTAAAAGCATTAAGTTGGTAATTAATGGTTGGAGTTTTGTCAGAACCGATGTTGATGATACTTTCAGTAAAATCACTAAAAAATACGCCATATTTATTTTGTAGTTTTTCTACATCTTTCGCTGATATATCTGTTTTAATATTAAATAAATCTTGGTCTAATCGCATTACTTTTAAATCTACTTTAATGTTAGCAACATCAACATCAAACGGATCGTTTCCACAAGATAGAATGATGCTCATGAACATCAAAGTTATCAAGGGCTTAAGTGTTGAAAAGTAGCGTTTCACAGACAAGTTTGGGCTTTAATAATAGCTAAATTTGCTTTAATAAATGTATAGTTTATGATACAAAAATCAAAGGTACTTACTTTAATAGTTTTTGGCTTATTATTTATCAACCTTTCTGCTCAAGAAGGGAATTTTAGTAATGACGAGATTGCCAATTTACCGGATGATGATAGAAAATTTAGATTTGGATTACAGATAAGCCCAAACCTGTCATGGTTTAAAACAAACACAACCGGTTATGAAAGTAAGGGTTCTAAATTTGGCTTTAGTTACGGTTTGTCTTTTGAATATTTTATGTCACAAAATTATTTGCTTTCTTCAGGTCTAAGTATTCTAAATACTGGTGGGAAAATGGCTTTCAAAGGAACTAGTTCGGATGCGTTGGTTGTTGTTCCTGCAGATGTCTATGCATCATACAGTATTAAGTATATAGAAATTCCCTTGGTATTAAAATTAAGAACTAATGAAATTGGTTATTTAACTTATTTTGGACAGTTTGGGCTAGAAACAGGTATTAATTTTAGCACCAGTGCTGATTATGAATACATCTATGGTTCAACAGTATCGCGTATATCTTCCAGTGATGCAAAAGAAGATATTAATTTTTTAAACCTGTCATTAGTAATCGGAGCAGGAGTTGAGTATAATATTTCAGGAAATACATCTTTAACTCTTGGAATAACATTTAATAATGGGTTTATTAATCAATTAGATACAAAAATAAATGTATTGGATGCAAATGGGAATGCGCTAATTGATAGTAATGGAAATCCAGTTTTTTCAGAAAAAGATGCAAGTGCCAATTTGAATTACTTAGCTTTGAATATTGGAATCTATTTCTAATTTCAAATGAATACTACTGAAGTAAAAAATCATATTGTAAACTGGCTTAAGGATTATGTTCAAACATCCCAAACAAAAGGATTTGTTATTGGTGTTTCCGGGGGTATTGATTCTGCTGTTACATCAACTTTAGCTGCTGAAACAGGTTTGCCATTAATCTGCATTGAAATGCCCATTTATCAATCAGATAAAGAGGTTGACAGAGCAAAAAAACACATTGATTTTTTAAAAGACAATTACCCAAATGTAAGTTCTGTAAAAACAGAATTAACAGCTGTATTTGATGCATTTATAGCTGCTATGCCAGAGACTGATGAGGAAGACAGAAAAATGGGATTGGTTAATACACGTGCCCGATTGAGGATGACTACCCTTTATTATTTTGCAGCACTGAATAATTATTTGGTATTGGGTACTGGCAATAAAGTGGAAGATTTTGGAGTGGGGTTTTATACCAAATATGGTGATGGAGGGGTAGATATAAGTCCAATTGCTGATTTAGTAAAAACGGAAGTTTATGAATTGGGCAAGGAGCTGAATATAATTAATGACATACTAATTGCACCACCAACTGACGGACTTTGGGGAGATGAACGAACAGATGAGGACCAAATTGGTGCCAGTTACCCGGAACTGGAATGGGCCATGGAAATGGCAGAACAAGCAAATATAGATTTTACAGCTTTTACCTCAAGGGAACGGGAAGTTTTTGAAATTTATACAGGATTAAATACCATTAATCAACATAAAATGCAGCCAATTCCTGTTTGTAGTATTCCTAATGAGTTGAGGTAACGATTAGCGTATGCCGTATTTTAATGCCTTATACACTTTGTTGTATCTGGTTTTTATAATTCAATTTGAATTGATTTTCGTTTAATTAAAGTTTTATATTCATCTTTCATTGCTTCAGTTAAAAAACTTTCATCAATCAACTTTTTCCATTTAGGAAATAGTCTATTAAATTTTTTAAATATATTTTCAACCACTTTTGGATCTAACCCAGCACTTTTCATGGCAATTTCGAAATCTTTTCGTTTTAATTTTTTCTTTTTACCGTTTAGATTTAGGGCAAGATCTTCATCATCCCCTTCTACAACTAATTCTGAGGCAACTAAGTCATAGGCAGGGCACAAATCATAGTTCTGATTTCTTTTCAGCAAAGAGAAATTTTTTAAATGCATGTCATTGTTGCCTGTGAGAAAGCAAAATAGAACTAATTCGTAATAATCTGTTAAGTCTAACCCCGGATTAGCTGTGTATTTCTTAATTGCTTTTGCAACTTGTTCATGCGAACCTTTGTATTTATGTTCGGTCAGCCTTTCTGTTAATTGACACATATCTTCCATGTGTAATTTTTGCCCATCATAGCGATCAATTCTTTTGGTGATGTACGCTAGTTGTCCTGATTTAAGTTTTATTAGAGAGTGTTTAACGGTCTTGATCTTACTTATTTCTGCCAAATGCATTGTTAAATCTTCAATTTCAGGTAGATTTGAATATAATTTGGCCTGAGGTTTTAATATATATTCTCCCCATAATCCAACAATTGTAAAACGTTCTTTAGCATCAGTTTCATTACTAAATCCAAGTGACAGTTTTGGTTGTACACCTGTTATGGTTTTTTGACTTTTAATTACTTGTTCTGCTAACTGCAATATTTGATCTTCTGTGAAATCTAGTAGTGGTGGTGTAGATTTTCCGTAAAACTTTTTACTACATTTTGGATGATAGCCATTCTCTCCAGCAGGAGTTTTTAAATCTGTCGAATCTATTGCTTTATAACAGTATAAACATTTATTTTCCATGAATTTAAACTTCTTCTATTGATACTGCACCAATACAGTCTCGACATGTTTTTAGTAATATCTCCATTCTGTCCCTTGGATTTAATTTCCAATTTTTTTGAGCTATATCTAGTAACCACCCTTCTGGTATTAGCCCATCAAAAAAAGGAAACAATACCTTACTTTCATATTTCTTGTCAGTAAGTGGAAGAGTCAAGCTAATAGGCTCAGCTTCTTTGTTGTTAAGATATGATTGGTCATATTGAAAATGGAATCCGTTTTCGTCTTCTGTTAGTATTCCAGTCAATTTATCATACATGTATACTTTAGCTTTCTTCATTTCTTTCTGATTGTATCGGACCAAGTTCATGGCCAAATAATGATAGTACTTGATTGACTTTGTCCATTCGTAAGCTTTGTTTTCCTTGCTCTAAATCTCTTACAAACCTCAGTCCCACACCAGATTTGAAAGAAAGATCTTCTTGAGTTAGTCCAAGAGACTTTCTTCTTTTTTTAACGAATTGGCTTAGTTTATTCATGTTAATTATACCTTTTAGGGTATAAAGGTACAAGAATTATTTTAAAATATACCTTTTCGGGTATAAAATCTCATGATTAATTTAATCTATACCTTTTCGGGTATACTTAATTCAAGTGTTGAGGCTGGTATACCTGATTGGGTATAAATCTAACTAGTTACAACGGTCTCGGCTATGAGTGGTTGCGTGGGTTAGCACTTAACTTTGCAAGGACACACCAAACTGAAAATCCGCAAGGATTTTTAGAAGTAGGCGAGAACAAGCAATTACTTATAGCCATTGTTGTGAGCAGTTATTTTTCTTTAAATAATTCAATTGTAAAGTCTAAAAGTTCAATTCCACCATTCTTATCGTGGCCAGGAATAACCACTTCAATTCTAGTTATCTCATTTTTTATTTTCTCGACAGTTCTGGGCCATTCGTTTGTATTCGCATCAGCAAGATTCCCTTTTCCGGAATTTAGTGCTTTTATAAGGCACCCACCGAACATTGCTTGTTCACTTGGTACATAGCCAATAACATTGTCTTTAGTATGACCTTGTCCAAAAAATTGTGCATAGGCAATATTTTTACCGATTTCAAATTCTATTTTATTGTCAAATCCTTGTTTTGGCAATTCAGAATTATCTTTTTTGGCAAGTTCAATCGTGAGATTTGATGCGTATGACTCAATCTCTTTCAAGTGAAATTCTTTTAGTCCACCAAGACAATCGATATGAAAATGCGTAACTATTACGCCTTTTATTTTCCTTTCTCCAATCCAATCAATCAATTCAGCAGACGCTTTATCATTTGTTGGTGTGTCAAAGACTAAAGCATCATTTCCATTGAGATAAACCATTCCGTTACAAGAAACTTTTCCATAACTCTCGGTTTCCAAATATGAAATATGTCTATAAATGTTATCAGAAATTTTCTCAATTTTCAAAGTTTCGGATTCATAATTTTTAAGTGGCAGTTTTTTAGACTTACAACCACTTAAAATAAGAATCAATGATATGAATATGATGTTTTTCATAATTGCTCACAACAACCGAATAAGTGCACCGGTGCACTTATCCGCATTATACGTTGATCTCTCAAATATAGCTAAAAATTGAAGAAAATACAGTACCGTCAAAGCTTTAACCGAGTACAAACAGTTTCACGACTATAGTCGTTTGTTGTCGATTATTGTTTTGGTCAATTAAAATAATCAAATACCACTTTCGCTCTTTTCTTACTTATGGTTTTT
>JBFIEB010000153.1:0-6827 GCA_041603555.1 Vicingaceae bacterium | reverse complement strand
CCTCATTATTTTCTACTAAATACCAGGGTTCTTTCAAAATGAAATTGGGAGGAGTATAACTAAATTTTTTAGTTGGCAAGTTGAGTATTACATCGATTTTTCCATATTCAGTATTTTCAGCTTTAAGTACATATTGTACCCCACCATCTTCTTCAAATAAATAAATTTTATTATCAGAGCTAGAAGAGTCAAGTTTAATGTTTTCGCTTTTAAACCCAATTTCCTCGTTAGGTAAATCATATAAGTAATTTCCATTGATGTCATTAATGGCAAAAAACTTGTATTGACCGTGTGCAATATTGGTAATAGAAAATTTACCATTTTTATCTGTCATGGCAACGTATCTCGGGAGTTCTTTTAAAGGAACAGAATCTTCAAACTGGTCGTAAAGCAGTACATAAATTTTTTCCTTTTTCGATAAGTCAAAAGCATTTACAACAGTTCCGGAATAAGATAAAGAATCAATATACGTTCCAGTAGAAAAAACGTATTTATAATTGGTGTCATTACTTTCAGTAATGTCCGAAATAGCATTTCCAAAATTTAAGCTATAAGTGGTGTTTTCCGCTAGTTCTTCTTTGAGTTTAATCACTAACTTTTTACCCTTTACCAAGATTTCCGGAGCCGTTTCCATTAATGGAGATATAATTAGTTGGCTTGAAACATTGGTAAGTTGAATATATTCGTCAAACTCAACAGTAATGGCTTTGCTGGTAAAATTAATGGAGCCATTTTTTGGGGTGCTTGCTACTTCTTTAGGAGGATGAACATCTTTATCACCACCAGATAATGGGACTATTTGAGCGCAAGAAAGTAAAATTAAAGTAGTCGAAAAAAGTGCTATGAGTTGTTTTAAATTCAAAGAAGAGGCTCTATAAGTTGAACAATTTTAGAAAGGTATTTTTTGTCTATTTCATCAAAATCGTTGAGTTTGTCGCTATCAATATCCAGTATTAACGCAACTTCTTTGTTTTTATTAAGAACAGGTAAAACAATTTCAGACTTAGAAGCTGCATTACAAATAATGTGATCCGGAAATTCATTTACATCGGGAACAATAATAATTTCTTTTTTGTGCCAAGCAGTTCCACTAACCCCTCTTCCTAGTTGAATTCTAGTGCAGGCAATGGGTCCTTGAAATGGACCTAAAACAAGTTCACGTCCTTTCACAAAATATACACCTACCCATAGCCAACTAAAGCTATATTTTAAAGCAGACATAATATTTGCCAAACTCGCTATTAGGTCATCTTCACCTTGAATTAAAGCAAAAATTTGAGGGTAGATTTCCCTGTATTTTTCTTCCTTAGATAAGTTGCTTGTTATGATAAGCTCTTCTGCCATGATGCAAATATAATCATCCATGTGGAATGCTACTATATTGCTTTGGGCTTATTTAAGTAATGAAACGTGTCCAACGAATTTGTGAGTTAGACCTTGCCAATCTTTTAATTTGATGTTGTAAACATAAACTCCTTCCATTGAGATATCACTGCCATTATTGGCAGATCCATCCCATCCTTTTTCAAGGCTTTTTGTATTAAAAATCATATCTCCCCAGCGATTATATATTTGCATATCAAATTCTTCAATCTCCTCTCCAACTGCAGTGAAAATGTCATTGAGCCCATCATTGTCTGGTGTAAAAGCGTTAGGAATATAGATGTTAAATTCTGGTTCAATCAGTAATTTTTCTATGGCTGTATCCTTACACCCATTAATGTTGGTAGCAATTAATGTAATGAAGTAGGTGCCATCCAAATCGTATTTATGAATTGGGCTAAATTGATTAGAAGTACCACCATCTCCAAATGTCCATGCGTAATAATCAGCATTAACAGAATAGTTATCAAAAGTAATCTCTGAGTTAAGAATCGTTGTTTCTTTTGGATCAAAATCAAATTGAGCAATTGGTTTAATCTTAACAATAACATTCATATTTGCTTGACCTGAATTAACACATCCATAAGGAGATGTTACTGTAAGAATTACATTATAATTTCCTGTTAATGTGTATGTTTTGATTGGGTTTTCTTGGTTGGAAAAAGTCCCATCTCCAAAATCCCAGGAATAAATACTTCCAACTTGATTTTGATTACTGTTGTTTAAACTCAGAGATACTTGTCCGCATTCTGATGCTGCTTGAGGAGCAATATTCACTCTTGGAAGCGGATGAACATCTACATTAATAGCTTTATTAATAGAGTTGTTACAATCGTCTGTAACAGTAACAATATAAGTTGTATTTAATAAAGGAGAAACCACAAATGGTCCTTGCCCTTGTCCTAATCCATTATTCCAGTTAAAGGAATAATTTCCTATTCCACCACTAACATTTGCACTAATTAGATAAGGTGATCCTTCGCATAGGTTGGTGTCAGGAACAGTAAATAGGTTAACTAAATTGATATCGTTAACTAAAACATTTACACTATCTATTGTTCCAACACAGCCATTTGCATCGGTTGCGAAAACTGAATAGGTTGTTGTAGAAGAAGGTGAAACCAATTGGGTTGCTCCAGTATTTCCATTACTCCATTGATATGTAAAAGAGCCTGTTCCACCAAAAGCATTAGCTGTAAGGGTGGCTATTCCTCCAGGACAAATAGTGTCCCCTCCTTGTGCGATTGTAGCAATTACAGATGGCTCATTAATAAAAGCACTTGTAGTATCTAAACATCCGTTATTATCGGTTATTGCAATAACATGATATCCTAAACTTAAATTAGTTGCGTTAGCTGTAGTTGACACGGCTGGAATCCATTGATAGGAATAAGGGGGAGTTCCTCCGGTAGCAGTAGTTTGAATAGTACCATTATTAAAACCAAAACAAGTAATGTCTGTCGTGTTGATAACTGAAGCAACTAATGCCGCTGGTTCTGTTATAGTGTATTGATTGATTGCTGTACATCCGTTGGCATCTGTAACACTTACCAAATATACTCCTGCAGTTAAATTAGTTACGGTTGAGCTATTCGGAAGTGAATTATTGTTCCAGTTGTAAGAATAAGGTCCTGTACCACCATTTATACTGATTGAAATAGAACCATTACTACCACTAAAACAGCTTACATCTTGTATATTAACAGTATTAAAACTTAATGATTGAGGTTGGGTTATAGTTACATTTTGAGTTGTTACACATCCGTTATTATCAGTTACAGTTACAATGTATGAACCTGCAGTTAAGTTTGATGCGGTTAAATTATTTTGAACTGGATTTGTGTTCCAAGAAGCGGAGTAAGGCCCTGTTCCTCCAGATGGAACAACTGTTGCAGTTCCATTATTCCCACCAAAACATGTTGTGTTTGACTGTGTTGTTATTGCTGTTACAGGTGAAGATGGAGCAGTTATTATAACGGTATCTGTCGTAACACAACCGCCATTAGATGTTACTGTAACAAAATAAGTACCTGCTGATAAATTTGTAATGGTTGGCGTGAATCCACCATTAGACCATAGATAAACATAAGGTTGTTGACCCCCATTTACAGTAACCGTTGCCGATCCATTACTTCCTCCAAAACAACTTACATTTGTGCTTGTAATATTTATATTACCAGGGAGTGGACCTGTTCCAACAACTACACTGGAAGAAGATATGCATCCTAACGCATCTGTTACATTTACAGTATATGCTCCTGCTAATAACCCATTAGCGTTGGCATTATTACCTCCATTTGGCAGCCATTGATAAGTAAATGGCGGAGTACCTCCCTGAACAGTTGCTGTTGCTGAACCATTTGAAGCACCACAATTAGCAGATGTTGACGTGGTAGTGGTAGTAAACCCAGATACTGTTATACAGAAAGAATAAATTTGAACGCCATTATAAGGACAGTTATCATCACTTACAGTAACAGTAAAACAATGTGGCACTGAACTCACATCACCAAGTGTAGGAGTCCAACTAAAAATAGCTGTTGGTAATTGCGCTGCATTTGTAGTAAAAGTTGCTGCTGGGATAGCATTGTTCCAATTAATAGTAACAGTCTGTCCTAAATCTGGATCATAAGTAGGAATACTAAAAGTTATAGGAGAACCTGCACAACCAGTCATAGAGAATTGACCAGATGCGTTTATACCTAATAGGTACGGGAGTGAATTATTACATGTAACGGTTCTAAGCTGTATGTCTCTTGTCACACTTCCAATAAAAACACCATTTCTCCATTCTTCGATTTTTACAGCTAAAACTGTTACTTCTTGTTGGGTAGGAGTCATACAAATGTCTCCGTTTGCAGCATTAAAAGTTACAGCTGGATTAGATATCAATGGCTGTTGAGCAGAGTACCCTGCTAAATATGTAACACTTGTAGCCGGACCAGTACCGGGAGCTATTAACGAATAGTATAGAGAATCTCCATCAGGTTCAATTGCTCCATGATTAAAGCAGGATGTTTGTCCAACACAAGGAAAAGAAACCGGAGGATTTGAAAATGTTGGTGAATTATTACAAACAACATCTAGGTTATTTAACACCGCTTCAACATAAATGTTTTCAGCTCCTGGATTAAGAATTGTATTAATTGCATTGTTTCTACAACAAAGTGTAAAACTAAATGTCCAATCATTACATAAGTTAGGAAGATTAATTATTCCTCGGTAAATATATTCTTCAACCCCAGGAGTATTTCCCCCATTGCATTGAGTTGTCATTGTATTACATATAGGAGTAACATCGATTCCAGTTCCTGGGATTTGATTAATAGTCGTATTAAAATTTTGAGTGCATGTTGCTGAAGAGGAATTGATGGTAATTGAGTTGGGGGCAGCTACACCAGCACAATCTCTATAAAATGAAACGCTTATTTCAAACTGATTTCCACCTAAACATTGGTAGGTAATGTCTGCACTTTGCGCATGGGTTGCGTGAGATTTTTTATTAATCAAAAATGAAATAGAAAGAAGGACAACCCAGAATATTGCGCGATATGTATTTTCTTTTTTCATAGTTAGTTAGGTTTTAATTAAGGAAAAGAACGATTACTATTGCCTTAGGTAATTAAACGGCAAAGAATTAATTTAAGTTACACTAAGTTTTGAAAAAAGTTATAAAAAACGATAAAACACTTATAAAAGTATTATTTATCAAAATAAAATATTAATAATATCAATAAAAAAAGAATAAAATTCTTAATTTAAATTATTTTATTGATAAATGGTAAAAAAGTACCCTCGATAAACGAGGGTACAGATTGGTAAGTATGTGGTTATTGAGGTACTATACTTCTCCCGATAACTCACGTGCTTGCATCTCACTCATTTCTACCAACCATTTTTTCGTGCTGTAATTTGTTTTCGATTAGATGACAGCAAACTTTAGATTCCATAAAATGAATAACTATTTTTGTTGCAAATGAAAGAGGTTGATTATATAATAGTTGGGCAGGGACTAGCAGGGTCTGTATTGGCGTATTCTTTAATCGCTCAGAATCAAAAGGTATTGGTAATAGATGAAGAAAAAGAATTTACTTCATCAAAAATAGCCGCTGGATTATGTAATCCTATCGTTTTTAAAAGATTGACTAAAAGTTGGATGATAGATGAAGTGTTGCCTTATGCAATAAAATTTTATCGTAACCAAGAGGAGCTTCTAGGTAAAGCATTTTATTTTGATGTACCATTATATAAGCTTTTTGTGGATGAAAAAGAGCAAGAATTTTGGAAACAAAAAAGTAATGAACCTCATTTATTTGATTGGATGAATACTGATATTGAATTTCCTTTTGATAAAGAAAAAATAAATTATCCTTTTGGAGCAGCGAAAACATTAAAATCAGGATTTTTAAACACCGCTAAATGGTTAAATGAGATCAAAAAATATTTGGTTGAAAGTGATGCTTATCTCAATCAAAAATTTGACCATACAACTATTGAATTTATTGAAAATGGAGTTGTTTGGAATAATTATAAAGCACAAAAAATTATTTTTTGTGAAGGCTATCAAACTATTCATAATCCCTATTTTGATTGGTTGCCATTTAAATTAACAAAAGGAGAAGTGCTAACTGTAAATTTTAAAAATTTAGAAATCAAAGAGGCAATTAATAAAGGAATATTTGTGCTGCCTTATGAAGAAAATTATAAATTAGGAGCAACCTATAATTGGGATGATTTGGATGAACTTCCGACAGATGAGGGGGCAACACAACTTTTAAATAAAGCGAAAAAGTTTATTAACTCTAACATAATAGTACTTGAACACAAAGCAGGTATTAGACCAACAGTTAAGGATAGAAGACCTTTATTGGGAATCCATCCTAAGTATCATCAATTAGCAGTTTTTAATGGGATGGGGACAAAAGGAGTTATATTGGCACCATACTTTGCAAATAAAATGGTACATTTATTATTGAAAAATGAGCCGCTGCCAAAGGATGTAAATATTGAACGATTTATTAAAAAAGAGGCTTAATTTTTGTGAAGACTAAATCCAAACTAAAAAGAAATAAAATGAAAAAAGCAGCAACAATTTTAACCGTTACAGCCATTGCCTTTGTGTTTTCGATTAATTCGGTAAATGCACAAAAAATATACAAAGTAAAATACGAAAGTCAGGCTGATGTAAAAGTTTACATTGTAAAATATGAATCACAATGTGATTTAAAAGTGTATACTGTTAAATACGAATCACAGGCTAACAAAGACGGTAAATGGTATTTTGTAGATTATGAATCTCAAGCAGACAAAAAAGTATATTTTGTAGATTATGAAAGCCAAGCCGATTTGAAGATTTATTGGGTTGATTATGAATCTCAAGCAGGTTGGAAAAATTCATCCAAATCGCATTTATTGAAATAGAATTTATTCAGCTGTCATTAACT
>JBFIEB010000152.1:0-6831 GCA_041603555.1 Vicingaceae bacterium | reverse complement strand
GGCAACTTGAATACGTTTCAAAATCAGGATTAGGAAGAAACTGAGCCTGTCCATTTAATGAAACTAATAGGGCGATAGCAGGAATCAAAAATAGTTTTCTCATTAATAGGAATATTAGTACCTACGAATATACGATTTTAAATTATTAACAAAAATTTAATTAATCGGTGATGACTTTAAAAATAAAAAAATAAGCTCCTAGCTTATCTTTTTTATACTTTTTTGCTGTAATTTGAATTATCCTGTATTTTTATAATAACATGACAATGTTTGTAGTATGATTACCTATTCAAATCAAAATATTAAGCTCCTAACTTTTCTTTTTTTATGCTTTATTGCTATTGATTTGCACGCCCAATTTCATCTTAAAGATGGGCTAAACCTCAATTTTAACTATCATCAAGGAATTATTATTCCTGAATTCGATCTACTTACTCATATAGAGGAAGATAATACCCAAACTTTTGAAGTTAGTTTAAGTAAACGAACCTTAGGTAAAAACAATGGTCAACATTTGTACAATTATCCAGAATTTGGTGCATCTTTTTATTACACCTCTTTAGGTCATCATCGTGTATTGGGAAGTATTGTTGGACTAGATTATTTTATTAAAGTGAATTTAGCAGAAAAAAACAAGCTTTCCTTTTATGGGCAAACGGGTATTGGCATGAATTATTTATCTAAAATTCAAGACCCTGTTGATAACCCATTGAACACCTCAATGGGATCACATTTTGGTTTTCATTTCAATTTGAGATTTGGAACAACCTTATTCCTTTCAAAGAAACTAGCTATTAACCTAGGACCATCATTTGATCATTTTTCTAATGCCAATATTAAATTTCCAAATCGTGGAATTAATGCGGTAGCTTTTTTTGGAGGAATGACTTATCATTTTGGAGAAGAAATTGAAAAACCAGAAAAGGGATTCATTGCCTATGAACGTAAAACCAATATTGAAGTCATAACCAATTTTGGGTTTAAGCACGTAACCTTTCCAACTGATACTTATCATGGTACACCATCATTACTTATTGAACTTAACAATAACACCTTACAATTTTTGCGTTTAGGTGTTGGAGCTGAAATAGTGTATGATGCATCGGTAAAACCGAAACTCGAATTTAAGGGTGTCACATATAAAAACATCTATAGCTATCAATCTGGAATATATATATCACAGGCGTTTGTTTATGAAAAATTTAATTTCGTTTTACAAGAAGGGTGGCATTTCTTATTAGCAAAAGAATTGGGCAGAGAAAACCTGTATAACAGAGTTTTATTTAAGTACCATTTTCATCCAAAATTTTCCACTCATATTTCTTTAACCGGTCATTTACAAAACCTTGAGTACGTTGGTGTAGGTGTTGGTTACAAATTTGTTGGTCAGTAGTACCTCTACTTTTTCTCAACCCCAAAAACAACAAAAGCCCTTCGGTATTGAAGAGCTTTTGTTGTACCTGAGGTGGGAATCGAACCCACACTCCGAAGAACACGAGTTTGAGTCGTGCGCGTCTACCAATTCCGCCACTCAGGCATAGTTGTTAACGGTTTGCGAAAATATTGAATACTTTTGATACTTGAAAACTATTGCCTCAAATTTTTACTCATATTATAACTATTTATTTGGCTTAGTATGAATTAATTAATAAATTTGCAGCCCTTTTAAAATGTAGGGTAAATCAAAAAAATGTCAAAAGTTCAAATATTCGCAGGACGTGCATCTATGGAACTAGCAGAAAAAATTGCTGCTAAACATGGTACTGCCTTGGGTAATGTGATTGTAAATACATTTAGTGATGGTGAATTTCAACCATCATTTGAAGAATCTGTTCGTGGAGCAGATGTATTTATTATACAATCTACCATTCCTCCTGCTGATAATTTAATGGAATTATTGATGATGATTGATGCAGCAAAAAGAGCTTCGGCAAATAGTATCGTTGCCATTATGCCTTATTTTGGATTAGCAAGACAAGACAGAAAAGATAAACCAAGGGTTCCGATAGGAGCAAAACTGGTTGCCAAAATGCTTGCTGCAGCTGGTGTAACTCGTATTATGACTATGGATTTACATGCTGACCAAATCCAAGGCTTTTTTGAGGTTCCTGTTGATCATTTATTTGCATCAACTATTTTTATCCCTTACGTTCAAAGTTTGAAGCTACCTAACGTAACCATAGCATCCCCGGATATGGGTGGAACAAAAAGAGCTAACGCTTATGCCAAATATTTAGATGCTGAAGTAGTTGTTTGTTATAAACAAAGAAAAAAAGCGAATGTAATTTCTGATATGTTTTTGATTGGTGAGGTAGAAGGAAAAGATGTAATCATTGTTGATGACATGGTTGATACAGCTGGAACTTTAACCAGGGCAGCGGACCTTATGATCGAAAATGGCGCAACTAGCGTAAGAGCAATGACAACTCACCCAATATTATCTGGTGAAGCATATGAGAGAATTGAAAACTCAAAAATAACCGAACTAATTATTACCGATACTATTCCTTTGGCAAAACAAAGTTCAAAAATTAAAGTAATTTCGGTAGCCGATTTGTTTTCTGATATTATGAAAAAAGTTACTAGTCATGAATCGATTAGTGAAGTATTTATTTGTTAATTATTAAACTTATTATAAAATGAAATCTGTAGCGTTAAGTGGAGAAAAAAGAACTGAAAGAGGTTCTACAAATGCCAATTCCCTTAGAAGAGAAGAAAAAGTACCATGCGTAATTTATGGTGGTAAAGAAAATGTACATTTTACTGTTGATGAAATAAAATTCAATAAAATAATTAATACTCCTCATGTATATATTATTGATTTGGATATTGAAGGTACTAAGTATAGAGCAATTATTAGAGATGTTCAATTTCATCCCGTAACGGATAAAACATTACACATTGATTTTTTAGAGGTTTTTGACGACAAGCCGGTAACCATTCAAGTTCCAGTAAGAACATCAGGAAATGCTCGAGGTGTTTTAAATGGTGGTAAGCTAAGAATAGTAACCAAAAAATTAAGAATTAATGGTTTGCCTTCTGCTTTACCAGATGAGATTGATGTGGACATTACTAATTTAAAAATTGGTGAATCCATCAATATTGGTGACTTAAAACTTGACGGACTTAATTTTGTGGCTGATCCAAGTAAGGTTGTGGTTACTGTTAAAATGAGTAGAGTTGTTCTATTAGAAGAAGAAGTAGAAGAAGAAGAAGTAGATTTAGAGTCTATGAGTGAAGAAGAACGAGCTGAATACGAGAAAGCTCAAGCTGAAAAGGCTGAAAAAGGTGAAGGTGAAGGTGGTGACAAAAAACCTGCTGAAGGTGGCGGTGCAGCTCCAGCTGAAGGAGATAATAAGCCTAGTGATGGTGATGGTGGCCAACCAGCTGATGGTGGTGGCGAAGGAGCTCCATCTGAATAAATAAAATTATGAAGTATTTAATTGTAGGACTGGGTAATATTGGCTCTGATTACGAAAATACTCGACATAATATAGGATTTGAAATAGTGGATGCTTTAGCTAAAGCATCCACTATTTTTTTTGAACCTAATAAATTGGGCGATACGGCTACCCTTAAATTTAAAGGAAGAACTTTTATTTTGCTAAAACCCTCTACTTTTATGAACTTAAGTGGAAAAGCAGTAAACTATTACCTCCAAAAAGAAAAAATTAGTCCCGAAAATTTACTTATAATCACTGACGATATTGCATTGCCTTTTGGCACTTTAAGATTAAAAGGTAAAGGTAGTGACGGTGGACACAATGGGTTAAAAGACATTATTAATGTGCTAGGTAATGCAAATTTTGCTCGCTTACGCTTTGGTGTTGGGAGTGATTTTGTACAAGGCAAACAAATTAATCATGTATTAGGAGAATTTGCCCCTGAAGAACAAGAACTTCTTCCAGAAAGACTAGAAAAAGCAATCCAAGTGATTAAGAGTTTTGGAACTATCGGTTTAGCAAGAACCATGTCAGAATTCAATAATAAATAGTCTCTAATTAGTTAGCACAAATTTCTTTATCGCATTATAAGTTTCCTTTTTTGCTTCCACAAATCCCATGTGGCCTACTTTTTTCAGCAACAAGTAGCTTCCCTTTTTTGTTAATTCAGATTGTTTGATTAATGTTTTATAGGGCAATACATTATCTTCTTCACCAATAATATACAACACAGGATAAGGCGCAAACTTTAAGATGATTTCTCTGTCTAACCTATTTTTCATTCCCTCTAAAGCTGCAATTATTCCTTGTTTTGGAATGCGCTCTGCAATTTTCATTGACTGTTCTATTCCTCTTTTGTGCGGTTTATATTTTGTACAAAAAAGATTTGGAATGGCTTCCTTAACAAACACTTTAGGGCTCCTTTTTACTACTTTAATTGCTCTTCCTCTATCAATTTTTTTCTGTCCGTTATCTGCCTTAGCAGACGAATGAAACATTACTAATCCTTTTATATTGTCCGGGTTTTTTTCAGCCAAAGCCAAGCTTACATAACCTCCTAAAGAATGTCCTACCAAAAAGTATTTTCTCAATTTCAAATGGCGAGCAACAGCCTGAACTGCTTCAGCCATTTCCTCCATGGTATGGACATAGCTTAAACAATCCGTTTTTCCATGTCCTAACAAATCAATGGTGATTACCCGTTGTGTTTTTGAAAGTTCTTTGCTAAAGTATTTCCAAATCTCTTTAGCACCTAAAAAACCATGTAAAAACACAATTGCCTTGCCTTTACCTTCATCAGTAAAAGCCACTTTAATGCTTTTAAATTTTATGGTTTTTTCTCTCACAGCGTTAACAGCTATGAATTCATTAAATCTTCTATTTCTTCAGCTTCTAAAGGAATATTAGCCATTAAATCATGTTGACCATCTTTGGTTATTAGGACATCATTTTCCAAACGAATTCCTAAATTCTCTTCTCTAATGTAAATTCCCGGTTCAACTGTTAAAACCATTCCAGCCTCAAAAGGTCTATTCCTATCTTCTACATCATGAACATCCAGCCCAATATGGTGAGAAGTTCCATGCATAAAATATTTTTTATACAATGGGTTTTTACTATCCTGATTAGCCACATCCGTTTTATCCAACAAGCCCAAACCTATTAATTCAGACTCCATTAGTTTCCCCACTTCCTCATGGTATTCATCATGATTAGTTCCAGGTACTAACATTGCAATTGCTCCTTTCATAACACTTAAAACAGCATTATAAACTTCTCTTTGTCTATCAGAGAATCTCCCACTTACAGGAACACAACGGGTCATATCCGCTGCATAATTAGCATATTCAGCACCAACATCCATTAATATCACATCTCCTGATTTGCATTCCTTATTGTTTTCAATGTAGTGCAAAACACAAGCGTTATATCCGGAAGCTATAATTGGTGTATAAGCAAAACCCCTTGAACGGTTTCTTAAAAATTCGTGAGCAAACTCTGCTTCAATTTCGTATTCAGTTACTCCCGGTTTAACAAAATCTAAAATTCTTCTGAAACCCTTTTCCGTAATGTCGCATGCATGCTGCAGTATATCAATTTCTAATTGAGACTTAATTGGTCTTAAAGCAGCCATTATTGGTGCCAACGACTCATAATTGTGATTTGGATATTTTTCCTTACAAGATTTTCTAAACCTGTCATCCCTGGTTTCCACTTCTAATACTGCTCTTAAGTGGTCATTTTGGTTTAAATAAATATTCTCCGCTTCGGAAACAAGGGATTTAAATACTTCGTCAAACTCTGACACCCAATAAATTGTTTTTATTCCTGATTGTTTAGTAGCTCCTTCTTTTGTAAATTTTGCTCCTTCCCAAATGGCTATTAACTCACTTGTTTCTTTTACAAAAAGAATTTCTCTATGATTCTCATTTTTAGCATCAGGAAAAATTACCAAAATTGATTCTTCTTGATCTATACCACTCAAATACAACAAATCATTATTCTGACGGAAAGGCATTAATCCATCAGCATTTGTTGGCATCATATCATTAGAATTAAAAACTGCAATCGAACTAGATCTTAAGTGAGTTACAAAGTTTTTTCTATTATTAATATATAATGATTTATCTACAGCGTTATATCTCATAGCATTGCTTTTAAAGTAAACAAAAGTAGTTATTCTGACTGACTTTTTTCAGACAACGTTGAGGCCTCCTCCTCATCTGGATCATAATCTAATTCGGTGGATGAAGCATCTCCTACATTGATTCTCAGTATATCATCTTCAGTACTTCCGCTAGATATTAAACCTATCATCATAATTAAGTTGGTGCCAATAATTACCCAGGCTAAAATAGCTTCGCTAAAAGGAATAATGTTGTAATGTTCCACTATTTTTTGAAACAACAATATCGTTACTAATCCTCTTGGAGCAATTAGCATTTGAGGAAAAATAGTACTCTTAATAAACACTTTTAGATTCAGTGCTCTGGTTAAGAATATTACCAACATCACTAAACAAGCAATAATTATTGCTTCTGCGTTAAACATTCCATCTAAATTCATAGTCAGACCAAAAACTACAAAAAAGAAGGTCCTTATTAAAAAGGACGATTCGTTAGTGATAATTACAAACTCATGTCTAATTTCTTTTACTTTTTCTGCATCAATTAATTTTTTTAAAAATCCTCTAAAAAATGCATGAGTATTATTTAAAACCAAACCAAATATTAAAATGATAATCAATGCTGAATAATGAAAATATTCACCTATTGAAAAAAGTAAAGCCAATATCGCTAAGAACAAAAAGAATTTGATCTCTGTTTTTATTTTAAGAAAAACATACACCAATAAATAACTCAAAATCACAGAAACGCTAATAGATATC
>JBFIEB010000151.1:0-6907 GCA_041603555.1 Vicingaceae bacterium | reverse complement strand
TGAGGGTTTTCTCATTATTTTTAATACATCATCAGAGGTATGTTCCGGTGCGACTTTTAACCTACCAGAAACGTGATTTTTTATTACGTTCTCAGTATATTCTTCCAAGTCTTTTGGTGTTGCTTTTTTATTGAATTCTGGCACCAACATATCATAGCGAATGCCACTACTCACAAAGGCCTTTTTAACTTTAGGATGATTACTTGCCGCTTTGTAAATTTCGGTTAATGGCTTATGAGAAGTATCTAAATTGTGGCAAATGGTTGGAGATATACAAGAGGGACTAACGCATTTATCACAAATGGATTGAACCTTCCCTTTCATTTTATACATATTGGCAGAAGGGCCACCTAAGTCACTAATATACCCTTTAAAGTCTTCCATGTTTGCTACTTGATCTACCTCTTTTAAAATTGATTTTTCTGATCGGCTAGCAATGAATTTTCCTTGATGGGCAGATATTGTACAAAAACTGCAACCACCAAAACACCCACGATGCATATTGATAGAAAACTTGATCATTTCAAAAGCAGGAATGGCGCCTCTTTTTTTATATTTTGGATGAGGAAGTCTTGTATAAGGCAAATCAAATGATGCATCAATTTCTTTTTCAGTCATGGTTTGAAAAGGAGGGTTGATAATCAATAATTTATCACCAATTTTTTGAATTAATCTATCGGCATACAATTTGTTAGACTCCTGTTCTACATGTTTAAAATTGGCTGCAAAAATCTTTTTATCTGCTAAACAAGCCTCATGTGATGATAATTGTAAATCTTGCCAGTGCTTGTTTTTAGGAATCTCGATTGATGTTGGCTGTAAAAAAGCAGTCTGTTTTATAGTTTTAAGAGAATCGAAAGGGAGTCCTTTTTCCAGCAATGTAATCACTTCTCGAAGAGGTTGTTCTCCCATTCCGTAAATCAATAAATCTGCTTTAGAATCTTCTAAAATAGTTGGGCTTAATTTATCTGACCAATAGTCGTAATGAGTAACTCGTCTTAATGAAGCTTCAATTCCTCCAATTACTACAGGCACATCTGGGAATAAATTTTTAAGAATATTGGTGTAAACTGTTGTTGCATAATCGGGTCTAAAGCCTTTTTGCCCACCAGGAGTGTAAGCGTCATCGGATCTTAATCTTTTATTTGCAGTATAATGGTTAATCATTGGATCCATGCAGCCCGAGGTAACTCCAAAAAATAATTTAGGGATTCCAAGTTTCTTGAAATCCCTTAAATCATCTTTCCAATTGGGTTGAGGAACAATTGCAATTCTCAATCCCATATTTTCTATTATTCTTCCAACAACTGCACTTCCGAATGCTGGGTGGTCTACATAAGCATCTCCACTAAAAAGAATTACATCTAGTTCATCCCATCCCCTCAGCTCAATTTCTTTTTTTGTAGTAGGAAGCCAATCGGTTATCTTATGTGTACCCTTATCCATTTAGACAAAGATACACAAAGATAAACTTGAGTTATTTGGCGGCTAATTCGTTAACTACCGTCTGAATTGTTAAGGCCAAGTTGTTGGTATCTTCTGTATTTATTCTGTCATCAGTAATTTGAGCCATAATAAACACATCAAATATTTCACTTTCAATAAATTGCTTTCGAGCAGCAATTACATCTTCAAAAGATTCATATTTTCCGATTGAATAAAGGTTATTATCTATGCTAATTTCTACAACCTGTTCGTCATCTATTTCTTCTAAAATCATATCAACAGTTTCAACAGATGTTACAGGAATTGCTAAAGAGTAATAGTGTTTTAATCCTGATTCTTGGACTTGTAGTAAATAGTTTACTTCTTTAGTAGTAATTGTCTTTGCCACTTTTTTTCCAGATTTCTTTTCATTTAAGTAATCTTCTTTGTATTGCATTGAAATGGCCTCAGTAAGCGGAATTAATATATGGTTCTTATATGCTAATATTGACACATTAGTACAGCCAATTTTAGTAAGAGAGTTTTTTACAGCATCCACTTCCTTATAAGATGTATATTTTCCAAATTGGTATTCAAAAGAACCTTTAGTCATTACTTTTCTTAAATAATGGTACTCTACAATTACTTCTCTTGATTTTTTAATGTCAGTACTCTTTATTGATAATTGGTATACTATACCATTTGGAATATTTGGATTGTTCGCTTTTAGATTTAAGTTAAATAAGATAATTGCGATGATTGTTGTGTAAGTATATAAAGTTTTCATGGTTTCTAGGTTTTAAGTTTAACGAATATTATTGCCTGTAAAATTCAAATAGAATTTAATTTTTATTGTTGCCTTAAGAACAAATGCAAACTAGTTTGGGAGCTCTGTATTATGATACTAAAAATTACAACAAAAAGTTACAATAATATCGGATTAAAGGGTGATTAAAATATATAAAATTGTAAAATACATTATATAAAAAATAATATATGCTTATAAACGATTATATCAGAATAAAAAATTAATCATTCAACTAGTTAGCAAAAACCATTTGTTTCGTAACTAATATTTTATCATCTACAACTAAACTGTAACTATAAATTCCAACTATTCCATAACCATGTTCATAGGTGACTTCGTTTATTTCATTGCTTAAATCGATAGGAATTTCCTTAACTATTTTACCCTGAATATCTCTAATAACAATAATGGCGTTATTATAATCATGTCTGAAATTAACTTTAACCCCTATAATTGTAGCTTCATCAAATGGGTTGGGTCTATTTTGTAATAATTCAAATGCTCTATTTTTTCCTTTAAAAGGTTTAATTCCTGTAGGAGTTTGTAATAGTTCTCGAGAGAACAGACTTTCAATTCCCAAACTATCAACAGACGCAACACTTACAAAATATATTCCAGCTGAAGGAGGATAAACAGTATCGATTAATGAATTTGTTGTATAGACAGAATCCCAATCGTTAGCAACAGTTCTAACAGCTATTCTATATTGTGGATATTGGGTTTGGTTGGTAATAGTTACGATTAACCCAGGGCCATTAATGGAACTTACAGACAAGTCCGGTGAGAGAGGACCAATTGCAGCCATTGCAGCGCCAACTCCATTTATCACCGCATTTCTTCCTAGGTAATTAAAGTCTACGTAAAAGCTGTCTATAATAAGATCATTATTTGTATCTACTCCTACTATATCATCACTAGTGTGTTGCCTATCCGTATAACTTGGACCCACTGCCGCATTTCCATGTTCATTAGCCGATGTAAATCTCATTGCAGTAAAATTCCTATCACCGAATGGAATATGATCACCACCTCTTCCAGCTCGATCTTCCATAGACATTATTGTTAATGTCATAGGAACATTTACTAGGGAAAGGAGTTCTTCTTTGTATTCTAATTTAACAAATCGGGCAAATTGCTTATGTTGAGAATTAAAACTCCCTCTTGAGAAAAATCTTACTTGTAAACTATCTATATCACCTAATCCTGGGCAAGATGGAGCGGAGGATGTTTGTCCACAAATAATTCCACCAATAACATCATTATTTAAAACGGCTTCAATTTGAATCCCTTTATTTTGGGCATACTCAGCAAATGCATTTGCTCCATATAAGCCTTGTTCTTCACCAATCGTTGCCATGAAAACAATGGTATTCTTATAGGTGTACTTACTCATTATTCTTGCTAATTCTAGTACCAAGGCAGTTCCAGAAGCATTGTCTTCTATTCCTTCTGCAAGACATGCAGTATCACAAGCCACATCACACCTGCTATCCATATGACCTTCAATAATAATAATTTTATTATCAATGGTATCTGTACCTGGAAGAACAGCAAAAATATTTCTATGTTGATTAACACCACAAATTCCTTGATTAAATTGTAGATAGGATGAAACTAGTCTATTATCATTGTCAGCACTTATTTGTTGAAATTTATTGAATACCCACTTTCTAGCTGCACCTACTCCAGTCACCAATGAATTAGTGTCTGCTCCTGTGTTTCTGTTCTTAAAAGTGGCTAATTTAAAAATAGATGCTTTAAGTGAATCTTCTTCTAAACGATTATTAATTCCTTGTATAATACTATCATGATGATTTATTACAGTTGTAGAAGCATAAGACGATGGAGAATAGTTTCCTAACATGATTTGTTCTGCCGTAGGATTAGTACTTATTATATTGGTTTGGCAAAATATCAAAGAGGTTAAACAGGTAAAGATTAGTGTAAGTAATTTTTTCATAATAAGTTATTTAGGAAATAGGAGTTAAGAAATAAAATTAGAAATTACGGAATGACAATTTTACCTGTAGATAGTTTTTCTTCTCCATCAAGGATTCCATACAAATAAACACCAGAGGTTAAATTTCCTTTTTGTATTTCGATGTATCCCTCTTTTATAATATAAGGGAGTTTAATTTTTTTACCATCTAAGCTCCAAACATGTAATGAGTATTGGCTCCACTGATTATGAGGGTGAACAAAATAAATAGCAGATTTATCTACCACAGGGTTTGGTGCAACATAAGAATTATTTAATCCAGAATTAATATCTTCTATCCCTGCAACTGGGTAATTGATTAAAGGGTCATTTGCTAATATACTATCTACATTGATAAATTCGTCACCTGGCAAGTAAACCATGAACTGGAATCCATCAAATAACATTTCATCTGTTGAGCTAGTTCCAACAGTAATAAGTTGAGGAGGGCTAAAAGGATTATGAGGGTTGGTGGCTGTATTGTCATATATATGATCCGCATGAAACTTGTAACCAGGAGGTATTTGCACGAGATTTTTATAATAGTAATATTCTTGGTGCTCAAAATCCCAATTATTGACTTTCATCAATTTAACAGTATCTAGCGTAACTGTATCATAAGCAAAGTTTAAGATATCTGTACATATTTGATGAGAATGAGGGAACGAGCTATATAGTGATATATCAAAAGGATATGTAACCTGGTCAACGGAAAAAGTTTTAATTTGCCCCGGTAATAACCAAAAGTCAAGACCCCAGTACTGTAATGGTACAAAGGCATATACTTGGCGTATTCCTGGTTCAGCAACAGGATAAAGATAAATTCTAACCTCTGCTGTAATCGTTTGCCCAAGCGTTCCTAAAGGAGTGTGAATATTTAATATAATATCAGCATTCGCAGGAATATCTACACCCATTTTTAATTGTGGAGAATTTGGGAAAACAACTGGGTTTGAACCAGGAGCATAAGCGCCAACAGCGATATCTCCCAATGCAACAAAGGCATTACCTGTGGTATCAGTTAATATATCTCCAGCTGTATCAGCCATAATTATTGCGTGGTGAACAAGATCTGCATTACCAGGCACAACTTCAATGGCACGAATGGTACGACCTTGTAGCGTTCCGGTAGAAATAACAAAATTATTATAAGCATCATCAATACCAGCATTGCTATTAAATGGTGTCATTTGTATTACTACATCTGGTGTTCCATTCAATAAGTATTGAGGATAATTTGGTGGTGGAGGTAAAAGACTGGGATTTCCTTGTAAAGCCCCATCAGCTATCCATGCTAAAATAGTATCCCTGTCTGCTGGAGAAATAGCCCTTTCTTTAAAAAAATGTAAGTAACTAGTATCAGGTGCCCATGGTGGCATGCTTCCGCTTAGTAATTCTGTTTGCATAGCAGCTGCCCATGGGGAAATATCATTATAAGTAAGCATTGAAAATGGAGCTCCACCACCAGGTCTATGACAAGTAGTACAATTCTTGTATAGGGCTGGAGCTATGTCGTTATATGTTGTTTGAGCAAATGTGCTACATATTAATACATTTAGAAAAGAAAAGAAGAATAATAATAATTTTTTCATGGGATTAATTTTCACTAAAATTAATAAATAAAATCCATATTTATCTATGAATAAATGACTTACACAAAAGCATTGATTAACATCAATATTATAGTGTAGAAGCAATAAGTTGTTGAAGGTAATAACTTGTAATTTTTCTTATCTTTAAATTTATGAGTAACACTAGCAAAAGACTGCCTGCTTTTAATTGGCAAAATTGGTACGAAGGTGTTGGAGGGAGAACCATAAGTATTCCTGAAGTGGATAATATTATGGAGCAAATTCGAAATGAACAAGCTCCACGGTTTATTGGGAAGGTATCTGAAATCAAAAAGTTATTTCCCTCAATTGAAGAAGCATCATTACATATTAAAGAAAAAACGAAAGAATTTGGTGCTGATTTAGTTGGAATATGTGAAATTGAGCCTTCGGATTTATACCAAGATAAAACTACCAATGAAAAATACGCTATTGCTATTGGCGGAAAGATGGCTTACACTAATTTTCAAACAGTCCCATCTACAAATTCTGCCATAGAATGTGTGGAGGTCTATCATAGATTGGGAGAGGTGGTTATAAGGCTTGCAGATTATATTAGAAGTATTGGCTATAGTTGTGAGGTGGAACATCCTGTAGGAGATAGTAATCTACTTCATATACCAATAGCCTTAAAAGCTGGATTAGGTGAACTCGGAAGACACGGCTCAATTATTAATCCTGAATTAGGACCAATGTTTAGATTAGGAAGTGTGACCACATCAATTCCTATGCAAATAGATTATCCAATAGATGCTGGCATTGCTGCTTTTTGTGATAATTGTAAAGCATGTCGAATTTATTGTCCGGCCGATGCTATTCCAGATGAAAGAGATGTAAATGGAGAAAAAGATCACCTTGGAAATTATAAGTATAAAGTAGATACAGGAAAATGTTTTCCATATTTTGCTCGTCATGATTATTGCTCGGCTTGTTTACCAACTTGTGTGTACAATCACAAAAATTGGGCAAAAGATTTTGATGGAAATCACATAAAAAAGTTTCCAGAAGTTTTAATGGAAACTCCTCCAAAACCATATGACGGGATTGATGAAAAAAGCAAACATGATTACCCTAAAATAAATAGGG